>DASYYN010000046.1:0-15348 GCA_035933815.1 Acidobacteriaceae bacterium | reverse complement strand
GCAATTGCTCGACCGGCTGGCGCGCATTGAGGGGCTGACGTGGCTGCGCTTTCTCTATGCCTATCCGAACCGGATCAGCGGCAAGCTGTTGGAGACCATTGCCAGGCACGACAACATCTGCAAATACCTGGACGTGCCGCTGCAGCACGCGTCGGCGCCGGTGCTGAAGACGATGAAGCGCGGCGGCGGCGCGGAGATTTTCCTGAAGACGATCGAGAAGGTCCGTGCCGCGGTTCCGGGAATCGCGCTGCGCACGTCGTTCATCGTTGGGTTTCCGGGTGAGACGGATGCTGATTTCGAGGCCCTCTGCGATTTTGTCGCGGAGGCGAAATTCGACTGGCTGGGCGTCTTCTCGTACTCGGACGAGGAGGGCTCGAAGGCGTTCGACCTGCAGGGGAAGGTGCCGAAGCGTGTGATCGAGCAGCGGCGGCGCGCGCTGATGAGGCTGCAGAAGGGAATCAGCCGGCAGGCGAAACAAAAATGGGTGGGCCGCACTGTCGATGTTCTGGTGGAAGGCGAATCGGCGGAGACGCCGCTGTTGTGGGAAGGACGGACGCAGTTTCATGCGCCGGAGATCGACGGCACGGTTTATCTGAATGACTTTGGTCCGTTTGAGGCGCTGACGGCGGGGCGCTTCTATCGCTGCGAAATCGTGGAGGCGCATGATTACGACCTGGTTGCTCGGGTGGTGAGCGGGGCGGAGAACGCGGAGGATGCGCTGGTTGGCGCGGAGGCGCTGGTATGAGCGGCAAAAGCAAAGTTCTGCGGTGTCCGACGTGCAGAACGCTGATTACGGCGGAGAGCGAGAATTTCCCGTTCTGCAGCGACCGGTGCCGCGTGATCGATCTCGGCAAATGGGCGAGCGGCGGCTATCGGATTTCGTCGCCCATACTTGATCCGGAGGTGCTGGAAGGGTTGGGCGGCGACGCGACGCGGCATGACGACAATGACGACTAAGTTTCAGCCGGAGGCGCAGCAGGTCGCGCCTGGAGTTGGGTCGCGGACAGGGTGGGCGTGGATCGTCGCTACGTTTTTCGGGGCGGGTCGGCTGCGGCCGGGTCCGGGAACGTGGGGATCGGCGGCGGCAGCGGCGATCTGGTATTTTGCAGCACGCGCGGCGCATCTTAATGGCTGGATTCTGGCGGTTGTCACGGTAGCGGCGGCACTGGCGGTAACGGTGATCGGGATTCCCGCGGCCAGCATCGTGGAGCGGGAGAGCGGGCATACGGATCCGGGATTTGTGGTGGTCGATGAGGTTGCAGGGCAGTGGCTGGTGTTGGCTGCAGCGCCGCTGGATTGGGGTCACGCGCTGGTGGGATTTGCGCTGTTCCGGATTTTCGATATCGTGAAGCCGCCGCCGGCCCGGCAACTGGAGCGTCTGCACGGCGGGACGGGGATTATGCTGGATGACCTGGCGGCAGGCATCTATGGAGCGTTGGTCATGCTGGCCGTGCGGCACTGGTGGTAGGGAGAAACGAACGCGACGCAACTGAGTCTGAATTGAGTTATGGTCCGTATCCTCAAATCCGAACCGAACACGGCACCTAGAATTGATGGTGTGACACCGGCGGTTGCGCTGCCTGGCGGCGAAGTGGAAGTGCGCGGCGCGAATCTGGGGGCCGTGCCGATTGCTCACAATGGCTCGGAATGGCGGCGCCCGGTCGCCATGCTGGGAGAACTGGCGGCTCCCGTGCTGCTGAGCCGCGCGTCGCGGATGGCGATCAAGGTTCCGGAAGAAGCGGAAACGGGACGGCTGCGCATTCTGCAGAATGGGGCGCAAAGCAACGCGGTGGAAGTGCGGGTGGCGAACCTGGTCGCCACCGGAGCGCATATCGTCTCGAATCCGGTGATGGATAACTCCGGCAATATTTATCTGACGTTTTCCGGAGAGCGCGGGCAGGAGACGCCCGTTTCCGTTTTTCGGATCGAACGCGACGGCGAGATGCGCCCGTTTGTGCGCGGCATCATGAATGCCACCGGGCTGGCGGTCGATTACGAAGAGAACCTGTACGTCTCCTCACGGCATGAGGGCAAGGTCTATAAGGTTGCGCGGAACGGCGCGTCCGCCGTGTACGCCGAAGGCATGGGCGTGGCCACGGGGCTGGCGTTCGACGCCGATCAGAACCTGTACGTCGGAGATCGCAGCGGGACGATTTTCAAAATCGCGCCGGACCGGCAGATCTTCGTCTTCGCTACGCTGGAGCCGAGCGTGGCTGCGTATCATCTGGCCTTCGGACCGGACGGGACGCTCTACGTGACCGGCCCGACGACCTCCAGCTACGACGCGGTGTACGCCATCAACCATGACGGCGATATCAATGTGCTGCACCGCGGACTGGGCCGTCCGCAGGGCGTGGCGGTGGACATTGCCGGCAACGTGTACGTGGCCGGAAGCTGGCATGGCCGACGCGGGGTGGTGATGATTCCGCAGCATGGCGAGCCGTCGCTGGCCATTTCCGGTACGGGCATTGTGGGCTTTACCTTTGTAGCGGGCGGTGGCGCGCTCATCGCGACCAACACATCGCTGTATCACGTATCGCTGGGGATCGAGGGATGGCGGCTGGTCTGATGGTTCGCGGATCGGGCCGAGGAGATCGATGAACGCCGAGATTATCGCGGTTGGGTCGGAAATGCTCACGCCGCACCGCCAGGACACCAATTCCCTATACATCACCGACAAGCTGAATGAGCTGGGCGTCGAGGTGGCGTTCAAGACGATTACCGGCGACAAGATGAAGCACCTCGCGGGCGCGGTTCGCACGGCGCTGCTCCGCGTGGATATCCTGGTGATCTCCGGCGGCCTCGGTCCCACGGAAGACGACCTGACGCGGGAAGCGGTAGCTGAGGCGCTGGGCGTGAAACTGCGGCGCGATCCGGACCTGATCGCGCACCTTTATACGCGCGCGGCGTCGCGCCGCATGAACCTGCCGCGCAACAACGAGAAGCAGGCCGATGTGATTGAAGGCGCCGTCATCATGCCGAATCCGCTAGGCAGTGCGCCGGGGCAGTGGATCGACACGGTTGCGGGAAAGCATCGCAAGCTGGCAATGCTGCTGCCGGGACCTCCGCATGAGCTGAAAGGAATGTTTGAGGGCGAGTGCCTGCCGCGCCTGCGCGAGATTCTGCCGGAACGGCACCTCGCTACGCGCGTGCTGAAGGCCGCCATGATCGGCGAATCGTCGGCGGACGCGCGGATCGCGCCGATCTACACACAGTACAAAGACGTCGACACGACGATCCTGGCGCATCTCGGAGATATTGAGCTGCGGCTGACCTGCTACAAGCCAATTGCGGATCTCGCGCAGGCCCGGGTGGATGAGCTGACCGGCAAGATCGAAGAAGAGCTCGAGGACTACATCTACTCGTCGCAGGGCGAGACGCTGGAGCAGATCGTTCTCTACTACCTCGAAATGCGGGGAGCCACGCTGGCAACTGCGGAAAGCTGCACGGGCGGCATGGTTGCGGAACGGCTGACCGGCGTCAGCGGCAGCTCGCGCAGCTTTACAGGGGGGGCGGTGGTCTACAGCAACCGGCTAAAGATGGAACTCGCCGGCGTGGATCCGAAGCTCATCGCGGCGCATGGCGCGGTGAGCAGGGAAGTGGCGATTGCGCTGGCGGAAGGGATTCGCGAGCGCTGCGAATCGACGATCGGCCTGGGCATTACTGGCGTTGCGGGCCCCACTGGCGGCACGGACGATAAGCCGGTGGGTCTGGTGTGGTTTGCGATCAGCGACGCGGACGGAACAGATGCCGTGGAGAAGAGATTCTCGGGCGACCGCAACGCGATCCGTTTCTATGCGAGCCAGCAGGGGCTGGATATGGTGAGAAGACGGCTGATGTAGCGGCCGGCAATTTTGTCCTATTGGGCGACGCTCGGATCCGCTGGGGTGCGAACGTGCTCGGGGCGAATGCCTCCTCCCACAACTCGGCCCAGGATGCGCTGCAGCCCGGGAATCCGTACAAAGGCGCGCAGTTGCCACGGGGCATGTACTTTTGTGGAACCGCCTAGAAAATTCAGCGAAGCCTCGTGAGCACGCGCCTGGGCTGCCTGGATGATGCGGACCGGTAGCTCGCGCCGCTGCTGGACTTTCGCCAGCACCTCTTCCGTCGCGCGCCGCTCGCGCAATGGCTCGGCGAGCAGATTAGCGGCGGCGACAGCGTCCTGAATGGCGAGGTTGATGCCCACTCCGCCGGCGGGAGACATGGCATGCGCCGCATCCCCAATGCAGAGAAGTCCAGGACGATGCCACTGGCGCAGCCTGTTGATTTGAACCGACAGCAGCTTGATCTGTTCCCAGTCTTCGATCTCGTCGGTGCGTTCCTTCAGGAACGGCGCGATTTGCGCGAGCGAGGCGCGGAAGGCGGGCAGTCCGGCTGCCTTGACTTCGTCAAATGTTCCTTTGCGCACAATCAGCCCGGCCTGGTAATACTCGTTGCGATTGATGAGAATCAGCATCTTGCCGTAGTCGATTCGCCCGAGGGCCTGGTAGGGATCTTCGGAGTTGCGGCTGATTCGGAACCAGAGCACATCGATGGGCACGCCTAAGTCCTCGATCGGCAAATTCGCCGCCGTCCGTACAGTGGAATGCCGGCCGTCGCAAGCAACCACAAGATCGGCTTCTATCCCCGTTATGCCCGCTGCCGACCGCACACGAACGCCGCGTACTCTCCCGTCCCCTTCGAGTAAGCCGACCACCTCGTGTTCCATCCGGACATCGAAGGTCCGGAATCGCCGTCCCTGCTCGGTCAGGAAATTGAGGAAATCCCATTGCGGCATCAGTGTAATGAATTTGCATTGCAGGGGCAGGTGCGCAAAATCCGCCAGGGTGAAACGAAAATCGCCGTACAGGCCGCCAATGCTGCGCAATTCAGAGTGCGGGATCTGCAATAGTCCCTTGAGCAGGCCAAGTTCCTTCATCAATTCAAGCGTCGAAGGATGGATGGTGTCGCCGCGGAAGTCGCGAAAGAAATCCTTGTGCTTCTCGAGCACGACGACGTCGACGCCGGCGCGTGCCAGCAGATAGCCGAGCATCACTCCGGCCGGCCCGCCTCCGGCAATGCAGCAACGTTGCTTTTGCATCGTTCCTTCAGGATGTCATGTCGCGAGGGCGCGACTCAGTTTTCTGCTGCGAGGTCTTGACGCGCTCTTTTCGCCCACAAAGAATTCCGCTGGCAGCTGTTGACAAGTTCTCGGGAGCATGTGTTACAGTGTGTAACATTATGGCGCGTAGCAGTGAACCCACACATGATCCGGCGGAACTTGGCGAACTCGAACGGGAAATCCTGGGGATCGTCTGGCGGCTGAGGGAAGCAACTGCCGACCAGGTTCGCGAAGCCATCGGGCGGCCCCTGAAAGATTCGACGATTCGCACGGTGCTGCGGCGGCTGGAGGAAAAGGGTTATCTCGCGCACTCGGTGGATAACCGGACGTTTGTCTACCGGCCGGCGGAATCGCCACAGAAGGTTGCGGGGCGGGCTGTGCAGCGCATCGTCGACTGGTTTTGTGCGGGATCGGTGGAAGACCTGCTGGTGGGCATGGTCGATTCAAAAGTGGTGAGCCGGGCTGAACTGGAGCGCCTGGCCCGCCGCATCGCTACGGCCAAAAAACAGGAAGGAGACAGGGGATGACAGCCATTCTGGTGGAATCCGCTTTGCGGTCGCTGTTGTGCGCCGCAGTTGTCGGGCTGGGGCTCACGGTTTTCAGAGTGCGCAATGTTCCGGCGCGCAAGCTGGCATGGACGCTTGTCCTGGTGGCGGCGATTCTCATGCCCTGGCTGATGCGCGCCCCCCTGCCTTCCGCATTGCGCCTGAACGCCGACTGGGTGGCGCCGGTGCGAGGAATGGTGGCATCCGCTGAGCAGATGTTCCGGCCGGCAGTGCTCGTGACGCATGCGCTGGCGGAGAGTTCGGCGACGAAGGCGGACGCACAACCGGCGGCATTGGCTCCGGCGGCGGCTCCGGCGGCATCAGACCGATTCGCTGTTGTGCCTGCGGTGGACGTCGCAGTTGTGGCCG
Source organism: Acidobacteriaceae bacterium (assembly GCA_035933815.1). Lineage (GTDB taxonomy): Bacteria > Acidobacteriota > Terriglobia > Terriglobales > Acidobacteriaceae > Palsa-343. The sequence continues at coordinate 9,333 of DASYYN010000046.1, read as the reverse complement.
ATCCCGTTACCAGCGCACCGGCACGGCACACGTTTCAGTGGCCACCGGTCCGGGAGATGATTCTCTGGACGTATCTGGCCATTGCCGGCGCGCTGCTGCTGCGGCTGCTGATTGGGTTCGTGACTGCGCTGTATCTGTGGGTGACGGCAGAACCGGTTTCGCCGCTGATCGCTCCTGAGCCGAATGTACGCGCGAGCGCGAAGATTCCTGCTCCGGTCACCATTGGATCGGGAATTATTCTGCCGGCCGATTACGCGCAGTGGCATCGGTCGAAGCTGCGCATGGTGATGGCGCATGAGCGCTCGCACGTGCGCCAGATGGATTTTTATCTGCAGCTGCTGGCGGGTGTGTACAGCGCTGTGTTCTGGTTTAGTCCGCTGGGATGGTGGCTGCGGCACGTGCTGTGCTCGCTCGGCGAGGCGATAGGAGATCGCGCCGGCATGGAAGCAGCGGCGACCCGCAGCCATTATGCAGAGACGCTGCTGGAGATTGCCTCTCTGCCACATCGGGCTCTGCCTGGAGTCGCTATGGCTCGGTCAGCGAACCTGTCGCGCCGCGTTGAATCGATGCTGAACGAGCGGCAACTCCGCCGCGCTTTCGTCGAGGGAAAGATTCGTGCGGCGGCATCGTTGCTGGTAGTTCCGGTTGCGTTGTTGCTGGCACTGGCAATTCTGCGCGTACCCGCGGCTGCAGCGCAGTCCGCACAGCAGCCCACTCCACCGCCGCAGACGGACTCGCAATCGCAGCAGCAGGCAAAGCCGACGACGGGGCAATCGAATCCACCGGAAGATCAGGTGACGACCACCAAGCCCTCTCCCGATGAGCAGCAGAACCCAGCCGCACTGCCGACGCCCGCTGCACCGGCGAATCCGGCGGCTCCTGCCGCGCCAGGCACGACGCAAGTGCCCGCCGGCCAGCCTGCCACTCCGCCAGCACCGCCTGCGGCGGAAGCGCCTGAAGCACCGGAAGCACCGGCGATGCCCGACATGGCGACTCCTCCTGAGCCGCCCGAGCAAAGCACGATGCGTGCGGGCCACCACGGGTACATGTACCACTACGGGTGGGACGGCGATTCCTACGCGCTTGTCACCGGAGACAACCAGCACATCACGATGACGTCGGATGGTGACGAGATGGCGGAGCTCGATAAGGCTCGCCACGCAGCGAATGGTCCATTCCTCTGGTTCCGGCATGACGGCAAGTCGTACATCGTGACCGATCCGGCGATCATCGCGTCGCTGCAGAAGATGTACGCGCCGATGGACGAACTGGGCAAACAGCAGGCGGCGCTGGGGCGTCAGCAGGAAGCGCTGGGGAGGAAGCAGGAAGAACTGGGACGCCAGCAGCGCGAGGCGGGCGTGATCCGCATGCCGGATCTCTCCAGGGAGATGGCTGATCTGAATGCTGCGCTCGCGAAGATGAGAGACGACCAGACGCACTGGAACACGCAGAAGTGGGCCGATCTCGAAGCGAAGCTCAAGGCCGATCAGGACAAGATGCTTACGCCCGAAAGGATGGCGGAGTTGCAGGAGCGCATGGCGGAATTTCAGCAGCAGTGGAATTCAGAACGCATGGCGGAGTTTGAAGGGCGCATGGCCGCCCTGCAGGCGAAGCTGGGATCATTGCAGGGCGAGGCCGGCGCGAGGATGGGAGAGTTCGGATCGCGAATGGGCGAGCTGGGACAACAGCAGGGCGAACTCGGCAGAAAACAGGGCGAGCTTGGACGGCAACAAGGGAACCTCGCGCGCGAAATGAATCGTGAGGTGCAGAAGGTCATCCACGATTCGCTCGCGAACGGAAAGGCGAAGCCGGTTCAATAACCGTTGCCCGGGAAATATACCGATGACGCTGCGCGTGCGCGGCGGTTGAGGGTCGCAATACAACTGATAGACTCGTAAGCGCAATGCCCTTCATTGTCTATCTGGCTGTTGCCGTGGCGGCGTATCTGCTCGGGTCGATTCCGTTCGGGTATGTGCTGGTACGCATCTTCCGCAAAGAAGACATCCGGCAGAAGGGCAGCGGCAACATCGGCGCAACGAACGTGATCCGCTCCGGATCAAAGGGCCTGGGCGCACTGACGTTCTTCCTGGACGTCCTCAAGGGCTACGTGGCGGTCGTGGTCTGCGAAGCGGTGATGGCGCAGATGCACACCACCGCTGCGGTTGGGACGAATGCAGTCGCGGTCGCTGCGCTGTTCGCGATCCTTGGACATATTTTCACCGTGTGGCTCGGATTCAAGGGCGGGAAGGGTGTCGCCACAGCGTTTGGAGTGTTCGTGGCGCTTGCTCCCTGGGCTGCGCTGGCCGGACTGGGAATATTCGTTCTGGTCTTCGCGCTCTCGCGCTACGTGTCGCTGGCGTCGATCGTTTCTGCCGCGGCATTTCCGGTGATCGCGCTGCTGCTCGATCAGAGACCACGCACCGCCTGGTCAACGGCTGTGCTTTTCCTGATCCCGTTCATCGTCATCGTCAAACACCGTCAGAACATCGCGCGCCTGCTCAGCGGCACGGAATACCGCTTCGGAAAGACGAGGACTACGGCCGCATGAGCCGGATCGCAGTGATGGGGAGCGGCGCCTGGGGCACGGCAATCGCCATCAGCCTGGCGCGGCGCGGCGGACATCAGATTTGTCTCTGGTCCTTTGAGAAGGACGTCGCGGAGATCATGCGCACGCAGCGCGAGAACACGACCTTCCTTCCTGGATTTCGGCTGGATGAGTCGATTGCCGTGACGGCCGATCCCGGCGAAGCGCTACGCGGCACGGAGATCGTCGTCAGCGTCACGCCATCGGAGTTCACGCGATCTTCGTTCAGGGCCTTCGCGCCGCATCTGCACGCGGGCCAGGTTCTGGTGAGCGCCACGAAAGGCATTGAGGACGTCAGCTATCTGCGCATGACGCAGGTGATCGGAGAGGTGCTGGGCGAACGCGGGCTGCAACTCTCCTGTGGCGTGATGAGCGGCCCTTCGTTTGCGCAGGAAGTCGCCGCGGGCGCGCCGACTGCGATCACGATTGGGTCGGCAGACCAGGAACTGGCTGCGCGCATCCAGCGGGAATTCTCCAGCCGCACCTTGCGCCTCTACACCAATGACGATGTGGTTGGGGTGGAGCTGGGCGGGTCAATCAAAAACGTGATTGCGATCGCGGCGGGTATTGTGGCGGGACTGGGGCTCGGGTTCAACAGCAATGCGGCGCTGATCACGCGCGGCATCGCGGAGATGACGCGTCTGGCCATGGCCTGCGGCGGGCGAAGGGAAACACTGGCTGGTCTGGCCGGCATGGGGGATCTGGTGCTCACGTGTACGGGGTCGCTGTCGCGGAACCGGACCGTCGGCATGGAACTCGGCCGCGGGCGGAGCCTGCCGGAAATCCTCGAGGGGCTTGGAGGCCATGTGGCGGAAGGCGTGCGGACCACCTCCGCCGCGCTCGGCCTGGCTCGCCGTCACGGCGTGGAGATGCCGATTGCGGAGCAGATGGAGGCGATCCTGATGCACGGCAAGGCACCACACCAGGCAATCGAAGAACTGATGATGCGGCCGGGGCGCGATGAATTTGGGCTGGACTTTCGCGCGGCGCTGGGCTAGCTTAGGCACAAATCTCTCCTCGCACGTTGCCGTAAGTGGCCTGAATTCCGGCGGATGCATCGCTGTGTCATGGCGCTGTAACACTTTCGTGGGAGGGGGCTTGAGCCGGGAACTTCGTAAACTGGCAGAGAAAGGCTCCGCGGCCTCCGTACGCCCAGGGAGAAACGGACGCAATGCAGGATTCTCCGCGCCCCGTTGCACGGCAGTCACCGCCGCCCGTAATACCCAGGCTGCGTCAACGCGTCTTTGCGCGTTTTCTGCTGGTGCTCGTGGCTGTTGTGGCCGTGACCATCGGCGCTACGCTGCTGGTTCGGCAGGTCACCACATCGCCGCTGCTGCTGGGCATTGCGGGAGGCGCGGCCGGACTCGCGCTCGCCATCGCTGCCGGGTCGCTGTGGAGCCGGCGCTTTGAAAAGCGGCTTACCGAGCTGATCAGTGTCATCGAGTCCGGCTCGCCGATCCGTGGCCAGGAAATGGCCCGCCAAACCTCGGACAAGCTGTTCGCGGAGATGATTCTCACGTGGCAGAACGCCGTCAAGACGCTGCAGGATGGCTGGCAGGCAAAGCATGAGGAAGCGCGCCGCGCACATGAGACGCTCGCCGAGCTGATCCGCATGATGGCGAAGGCGGTCGATGAACGCGCAACGTATCTGCGCGGGCACTCGGAGCGGGTTGCGCGGTACTCGGCCGCGATTGCGCGCAAGCTGGGTCTCGATGAGGAAAAGGTCGAGGACATTCGGCTGTCCGCCCTGCTGCACGATATCGGAACGCTCGGCATCGAAGACTACCTGGTGATGAAAGATGCACCACTGGCGCCGGAGGAGTTCGAGATCGTGAAGGCGCACACCGTGAAAGGCGCGGCGATCCTGCGCCCGATCGAAACGCTGCACGACCTGATCCCGGGTATCGAGCTTCATCACGAGTCACTTGACGGACTGGGATATCCATACGGTCTGAAGGGCGATCAGATTCCCCTGATGGCGCGCATCATCGCTGTCGCAGATTCGTTTGACGCGATGACCACGCCTCGGCCGTATCAGGCGGCGATGAATGCCGATTACGTGCTGGAAGTGATGCAGCGGCTTTCCGGCACGCGTTTCGACGGCGCTGTCGTGGAAGCGCTGGGAAGCCTGGTACGCAGCGGAGCGCTGGAAGTGAAGAAGCTGCGCGTCCCGGTGTCATTCCGCATGCGGCGTCCGGCCGCTGAAGTCGTCTAGGGTCCCTGCAAATCCCCCGCCCAATTCTCGGTTCGTTACACTTGAACCAGGTGCACTAAGGTTTTTCTGCCATGATTCAAACGTTGTTCGGGAGCCTCGAGCAGCCCGAAAAGAAGAGCATCTTCGACCGCATGCGCGACGCCGTTTCGCGCACCCGCGAAAATCTGGGCGAGCAGATCGACAGCGTGCTGGCGATGACGCGCACGGTGGATGAGAGCGCGCTCGAAGAGCTGGAAATGAGCCTGATCGCCTCCGACATTGGGGTGAACACGGCTGCGGAGATCGTGAACAATCTGCGGGAACGGGCGAAGCGCCAGCAGATTCGGGACGGCGCCGAACTGCGGGATCTGCTGAAGGAGCAGCTGCAGCAGGTTCTCGACGAGAACGCACCCGAGCCCAAATCCGTAAACCCGCCGGAAGTGATCATGATGGTGGGCGTGAACGGCACAGGAAAGACGACGACCAGCGGCAAGCTGGCGGCGTATTACCGGGCACAGGGCAAGACGGCATTGCTGTGCGCGGCGGATACATTTCGCGCGGCCGCCATTGAGCAGCTGGAAGTTTGGGGCGAACGCAGCGGAGTGGAGATGATCCGCACGAAGCAGGGTGGAGATCCGGCCGCAGTTCTGTTTGACGCGCTGACCGCGGCAAAAAATCGCCAAAGAGACGTGGTGATTGTCGATACTGCGGGACGGCTGCACACCAAGACGGGCCTGATGGCGGAGCTGGACAAGATGCGGCGAACGGCTCAGCGGCTGATCCCGGATGCGCCCCATGAAGTGCTGCTGGTGCTGGACGCGACGACAGGTCAGAATGGGCTGCAGCAGGCGCGGCTGTTTGCGGAATCGGCGGGAGTAACGGGCATTGTATTAACGAAGCTGGACGGCACGGCCAAAGGTGGTATTGCCGTAGCGATAGCCCGCGAGATGAAATTACCTGTGAGATTTGTTGGAGTTGGTGAGGCCCTGGAGGACCTGCTGCCTTTCGACAGCGGGGCGTTTGTGAACTCGCTGCTGGCGGCATAGGTTACCGAGAGAATGTTTTCACGAAGAGCATCGGATGTCGCCTCCGGGCATGAGAAGTGGATGCAGGAGGCGCTCGAGCTGGCGCGGCGCTCGGTTGGCGTGGCAACACCGAACCCTGCGGTGGGCTGCGTGCTGGTGCGCGATGGCGGCGTCGTGGGCAAGGGCTTCCACGGGTACGACTGGCTGGATCACGCGGAGATCGTGGCGCTGAATGAGGCCGGACGCTACACGCATGGGGCAACGGCGTACGTCACCCTGGAGCCCTGCTGTCATACCGGCCGCACCGGCCCGTGCACGAAGGCTCTCATCGCTGCCGGCGTGAGCCGGGTGGTCGTGGCGACCGGCGATCCCAATCCGCAGGTGAACGGGCAGGGAATCGCGGAGCTGCGGGAAGCCGGCATCGAGGTGATTACCGGGGTTCTGGAGAGGGAAGCGCAGCACGTCAACGACGGTTTCGCACGACACATTCGCACCGGACTGCCGTTTGTCACGATGAAGGCAGCCATGTCGCTGGACGGACGCATCGCTCCTGCTCCGGGCACAGCGCGTCCGGGCGCGCCGGTGTATCTCACCGCAGAAAAGACGCGCGGCGAGGTTCATCGCATGCGCAACAGCGTGGATGCGGTGATTACCGGCATCAATACGGTTCTGCAGGACGATCCGCAGATGACGGACCGCTCCGGCCTGCCGCGCCGGCGTCCACTGCTCCGGGTTGTGCTCGACTCGGCACTGCGCATCCCGCTCGACTCGAAAATCGTTCGCGGCGCAAAGGAAGATGTTCTGATCTTCTGTGCCGTCGCTCCCACGGACCGCCAGCGGACGCTCGAGGCTATGGGCGTGAAGGTGGAGCGCATCGATCCCGCGTCTGTGGACTCCGATGGGCAGCAAAAACGTGTCACAGAATCCGGCATTCGCCGCGGCGGAGTGTCGCTGGCTCAGGTGTTCCGGCAGCTCGGGGGCATGGACATGCTTTCGGTGATGCTCGAATCCGGGGCGCAGCTCAACGGCTCCGCGCTGAACGGGCAGCATGTCGATAAGCTGACGCTGTTTTACGCGCCGGTTTTTCTCGGACCCAATGCCGTTCCCCTGATGCACGAGACGCTGACCGGGCCACTGGTTTCCGGCGCGCCTGAGGTGACGAGCATCGGGCAGGACGTTCGCGTCGACGCCTACCTGCGCGATCCCTGGGCGTAAGCTGAAGGCATGTTTACCGGCATCATCGAAGAGACGGGGACGATTGTCCGCCTTGAGCCCCGCAGCGGGACGACGCGCATCGCCGTCTCTGCTCCGGCGTTTGTGCATCGGCTGCGCAGGGGAGACAGCATCGCAGTCAGCGGCACCTGCCTGACCGCTCTGGAGATCGAGCCGCCGATCTTCTATGCGGATCTGGCCGCCGAGACAATCGCACGCACATCGCTGGGAAGACTACAGCCTGGATCGGTGGTGAATCTGGAACTTCCCACGCCTGCCGGCGCGCCACTGGGCGGGCACATCGTGCAGGGGCATGTGGATGGCTGCGGAGAACTGGTCTCATTTGAGCCGGTGAACGCTGACGCGGACCCGGAGCTGACGGACTGGTGGCTGCGCGTGCGCGTGCCGGAGAACGTTCGACCGTGGATTGTGGAGAAGGGATCGATTGCGATCGAGGGGATCAGCCTCACCGTGGCGCGGTGGGATGGCGAGGTAGTGACCATCGCGATCCTGCCGCATACGCGGCGCGCGACGAATCTGGGCGTGCTTAGCTCAGGGGCTCCAGTGAACGTGGAGGCAGATGTGATGCTGCGGCTGGCTGAGCAGCGGCGGCAGGCGCAGAGTTCCTTTGAAGTGACACTTGAATATCTGCTGGCGAACGGCTATTAGGCAGGCGGGTTTGCCGGCATTTGTGCGCGGACGCGCTTCAGGAAATCGGCCAGCGTTTGGCCGGCTTTGGGCGTGAACTTGTCGGCCAGCGTGTCGGCATGCTGGATGCGATCGACGCGGAAGCTGCGGAAGTCGTTGCGTAGCTCGCACCAGGCGGTCAGGGTCCAGACGCCACCCCAGAAATACAGGGCAAGCGGATGAAGCCGGCGGACGCTGGGCTCGCCGTCTTCTTTGGTGTAGGCCACGAGGACGATGCGCTGGTCCTGAGCCGCGGCATGGAGCTGATCGAGCTTGCGGCGAACCGCCTCAGGAGCGCGTAAGCCCGGCGCGTACAGCAGCACGTCGTCGATGTTCTCGCGCAGCTCGGGCGGCAGCACCGCTTCGATCTTGCGCAGGGCGCGATTGGCCGCCTCGGTGAGCTGCATGCCGCCCCAGGCCTCTACCATGCGGGCGCCCAGCACCAGCGCGGCAATCTCTTCACGGTCGAACATGAGCGGCGGGATATCGAAGTCGCGGCGAAGGGTATAACCGACGCCGGCTTCTCCGGTGATGGGAACGCCGGAGAGCTGCAGGTCCTGCACATCGCGGTAGATGGTGCGATGGGAGACCTGCAGCTTCTCCGCCAGGCTCTTCGCCGTCTGCAACCGGCCGGACCGCAGTAGCTGCACGATGCGGAAGAGACGGTCGGCGCGGCGCATACCGGCATTCTAGCTGGAGGCTAGACGGCGGCATGGAGGCCGACGCGGTTGCCTTCGGAGTCGTGGATCTGCGCGACCCAGCCTACGCCGGGGATGTGCGACTTGGGCTCGACGATGCTGCCGCCCGCAACGTCCACGCGGTCGAGCACTTCGTCGATGCGGCCTTCGCAGTTGAGGTAGATGACCACGCCGTCCGGGGACGGGCGGTGGCCTTCGCCCCAGGTCACCGCACCGGAGACGCCGGGGCGCTGATACGGAAAGATGGCCATGTTTGGCCAGGCGGAATCGTGGCGCAGCGGAGCCGCGAAGATGGTCTCGTAGAAGCGGACGGCGCGGGCGAAATCCGTGGCGGGGATCTCGAACCAGGTGATCGTCGACGTAGCGGTTTGCTCCAGGGTCGGCATGTTGTTCCTCGCTCTTCATGAATTGACTACAAGCAGGAACATACGAGAGGTCTGCTGACACCATCCTGTCAGCAGCGTTTGCGAGGGGCGGGATTTTCACTGCGGCGTGATGATGCCGCCGACCGCCGTGCGCTGTGGATACTGCTTCGCGGCAGGTCGTTTCAGGTGCAGGGCCTCGGCGACGTTGTCGATGTACTTCAGGCCGGAGGCGGGGTTCAGGAGGACGACGCGATCCGTGGGCCTGAGGGAGCCCGTGTCGATGAGCTGAGCGTATCCGGCGGCCGCTGCTGCTCCCTCGGGGCAGAGCAGGACGCCTTCGTTCCGCGCCCAGTCGAGGAGAGAGGTGTGGACCGCCTCGCGGGGGAGATCGAGGATCGTGCCGCCCGACGCGCCGACGATCTCGGAGAGGGACTTCAGGCCGTCGGATGATGGAGCGCCGCCGGAGGTCTCGATGATCTTAGGGCGCTTACCGGAAACCCAGCCGAGCTGCTCCATCTCGTCGAAGGCCTTCCAGATGCCGAGGAGTGCGGCAGTGGTGGGGAAGACC
>DASYYN010000023.1:0-8283 GCA_035933815.1 Acidobacteriaceae bacterium | reverse complement strand
GTTGCATTTGCAGCGCGTCCATGAGGCTCGCCAACAGGCCGAGGAAACGCGCCGGCGCATCGCCGCCTTCCAGGCCCAGCCCGAAGTGGCGCACGAGGCGACGGTGGTCACGAGCACAACCGGCATCAATGGCGAGCCGCTTCGGACGATCACCGTCCCCAGCAAACCGCCCGCGGTCAGACATCCCTCAGAGAAGCCGCACGGCCCGATGCAGATTGCGCGCGGTGTCATTCAGGGAGTCACATGCAGTTCCCCCGCGGTGATCGACGTGCAGGTGAAGTCGGCGACGAAGAAGCTCGCGCTCTACAACAACAACTGGTACGACATCGACTTCAGCGCGGGGAACTTCACGCCCAAAGGCGAACTCCACCCTTGCGACGAACTTGGCGGGATGAAGGTCAAAGTGACCTACTTCGCCACCGCCGACAAGAGCGTCGATGGGCAGATTGTATCCATCATGATGTTCAGGTAGGCGAACTTAGGGAAAACTTGCACCAAGCGACCGGAGGATCGGTTTGCGGTAGTCAGGGTCCTTTTCGTTGAAATGGATGATCCCATGGGGCAGATCCGGATCGATGTGGAGCTCAAAATAATCAGCTCCCTCAGGTTCATCGTCGCGATGAAATACCTTGAATTTCAGCGGGGCGCTCGCGATCTGTTGGGGATCGCCCTCGAGCGGCACAGCTGTAAATGAAACGCTGGCTGGGAGCGAAATGCTTTCGGAAGGTATTCCGTAAGCAGAGGAAAGAAACCTAACAAAGTTCTGACCTGGCTGACCGTTAAGCTGTAGCTCAATTCCATTTGTCTTCGCGAAGAGGCCACCGTTACCGTTCAGGTTCTCGAACCTGTTCTCTTTCATATTCGAAGCGAAGACAAGCCGGAAGCCGATAGGTTGATTATCGTAGATCGCCGCGACATCCACAACGCAATCACCCCTGCTACCGCATCGTTGCTTTGCCACAGGGAACACAAGATCGGCAAAGCCCTCACTTTGGTCGATAATGACTTCTCGGACTCTGGGTTCTCGCGCCCTAAGCAGGAATAGGATGGCTACAGACACAGCAACCGGGATCAGCAGCGCTGCCAGCGTTCGATACATTTGCCGATAACTGTATCGCGAAAGAAAGAACGGCGCAGCCCAGGCTGCGCCGTTCTGCTTTGAATCCCAGGGAAACTTACGCCCGGCTCAGGTAGGCCCCTTCTGCCGTATCCACGCGAATCTTCTCACCTTCGTTGATAAACGGCGGCACCTGCACCACGAGGCCTGTCTCCGTCTTCGCCGGCTTGGTCACCGACGACGCTGTCGCCGACTTCAGCCCCGGCTCGGTTTCGATGACCGTCAGTTCCACCGTTTGGGGCAGCTCGATGCCCACCGCCACCCCGTCGTGGAACGACACCTTGATCTGCAGGTTCGGGATGAGGTACTCAACGGCATCGCCCAGCGTGTCGCGCTTCAGGTGCGTCTGCTCGTAATTCTCGATGTTCATGAAGTAGTAGTCGTCGCCGTCGTTGTAGAGGAACTCCATCGGGATTTCATCGACAACGACGCGCTCAATCGGATCGGGCGAGCGGAAGCGCTCCACGAACATCGCTCCGGTGCGGATGTTCCGCAGCTTGGCCTGGATGAAGGCGCGCAGGTTGCCGGGCGTGCGGTGCTCCACAGAAAAGACGAGGTGGAGGTCATTGTTGTGCTTGATGATCATGCCCGGACGCATCTGGGTGGCGGGAATCGCCATACGAAAAAGCTCCTTGCAGCAAAATGTGCGGAATTCCACCTCAGCCAATGCCATAGCTGAGGTCCACGCGGCAGAACCAGCCGCGGACGAGGACATACTCCGGCAACTCCGATTTTATCAGGGGAGCGGAGACCGGCTGAACGGCCCTCCGGGTGCCCCATAGCCTGGCCTGACCGAAGTGGCGAAGCCACGCAGTCGAACGGCTCTCCTGCGTTTGGAGAGATGGGTAAGCGAAGCGCTCCTACACCCTAAACGCTATACGCTAGACGCTGCTCCTTCACATCTCCAGAAAATTCCGCACCAGCCGCTTGCCATCCTCGGTCAGCACGCTCTCCGGATGGAACTGCACGCCCTCCACCGCAAACTTCCGGTGCCGCAGGCCCATAATCGTGCCGTCCGCGGTGCGCGCGCTCACTTCCAGATCCGCAGGCAGCCCCTTCTCTTCGACGATCAGCGAGTGATAGCGCGTGCAGGTCATCGGCGACCGGATCCCGTGAAAGATCGTTTTCCCGTCGTGCTCCACTTCGCTGGTCTTGCCGTGCATCAGCTTCGCCGCGCGCACCACGTTTCCGCCAAAGGCCGCGCCGATCGCCTGATGCCCCAGGCACACGCCCAGGATCGGCACCTTGCCCGCCATCCGCCGGATCAGCTCGATGGAGATGCCCGCCTCCTGCGGCGTGCACGGACCGGGCGACAGGACGATCTTCTCGGGAGAGAGTGCCTCCACCTCGTCGACGCTGAGCTCGTCGTTGCGCCGCACGTCCAGCTCCGCCCCCAGCTCCCCCATATACTGCACCAGGTTGAAGGTGAACGAGTCGTAGTTGTCGAGAACGAAAACCATTGCTTTCAGTTTAGCCCGCCATACCGCGGCTGGTCCCCGCCGTCTTCGGCACATATGGATCGGCCATGCTTCGGCCGAAAACTCGCGAATCTCGCTTTGTGCTACGGTGGGGCGACAATGAGCGAAAAAGGCGTGGGCACGGGTCGTCTCGAAGCTTTCTCCGACGGCGTTATCGCCGTCATCATCACCGTCCTGGTGCTGGAGCTAAAAGTGCCGGCGCCGAACGGAGCAGCCGGTCTCATCGCGGTGCTGCCGACGGTCTTTCTCTATCTGCTCACCTTCGTGCAGATCGGGATTTACTGGGTCAATCATCATTACCTGGTCGACGAGGCGGAGACCGTCACCCATGGTGTGCTCTGGGCGAACCTCATGTTTCTTTTCTGCCTCTCCCTGTTTCCGTTCGCCATGGAGTGGGTCGGCCTCAAAGGCCTGTCGTCGTTCACCGCCGCGCTCTACGCAGCGGTCAGCATTTTTCCGGGGCTCGGCTATATGGCGCTCTGGACACAGATCCGCTCCGCAACCGGGACATCCTCGCAGATCAGCTGGGGCAAGCAGATCGCCTCTGTTCTGCTGTACGCCGCAGCCATTCCCGCAGCCTGGATTCGGCCTTCCGCCTCTCTGGCGCTCATCGCCATCGTGGCGGTGCTGTGGCTGCTACCGCCGAAGTCGGAGAAAAGCGGCACTTGAGGGCGCTGCCAGTCGCATGCCCGCACGCCGAGGCACTGATCCCCTACGAGGAACCGCCGCATCACCCCAGCAATTCCCGCGCCTCATCCCACATCCGCTCCGCATACGGCCCCGCCGCTTCGCCGCGCGCCAGCAGCGCCGCCTGCCCGCACCACATCTGCATGCGCTCCGCATCGCCGGCTCGCGCGGCCTCTTCGCGCATCGGTCGCGTCAGCCCGCGCTGCAGCGGATACGGTGCCGGCTCAGGTGCTCCCGGCGCCGACCACGCGTCCACATACTGCGTCCGCATGGCGCGACCTGGCCGGCCGGTGAACGCCCGCGTCACCCGCGTTTCGTCTGCCTCGGTCCGGCCCAGCCGTTCTGCCCACGCCGCATTGATCTTCGCCTCAGGAGACCGCAGGAACCCCGTGCCCACCGCGACGGCGCTCGCTCCCAGCAACAGCGCCGCCGCCACTCCGCGCCCGTCGGCAATACCGCCCGTCGCGATCACCGGCACCGACACCGCATCCGCGATCTGCGGCAGCAGCGCGAACAATCCCACCATCTGCGCCTCGCCCTCGTCGGCCCGGAACGATCCGCGATGCCCGCCCGCCTCCATGCCCTGCGCGATGATGGCATCCGCTCCGGCCGCCTCTGCGGCGCGCGCCTCTGCGACGGTAGTCGCGGTCGCCAGCCAGAGAATGCCGCGCGCCTTCATCTCCGCGACGAACTGCGGCGCGAAGACTCCCATGATCGATGAAATTGCGCGTGGACGCGCCTCCAGCATCGCACGGCACTGCGTGTCGTAATCCGGCAGCACACCTTCGGCCATCTCCGGCGCAACCGGCGGGCCCCATGCACCCAGAAAATCCCGCACGCGCCGCTCCGCCGCTTCATCGCGCGCCGGAGGACGCCCTGGGATCCACAAGTTGATCTGAAATTCGCCCTGACTCTGCTGCCGAAACTCCTCCGCCCAGCCGCGGATCGCCTCCGGCTGCATCAGCAGCGCGCCACACGCGCCCATGCCGCCTGCGTTCGCGACGGCAGCCGACAACGATACCGGGCAGGCTCCAGCCATCGGTGCAAGCAGAATCGGAATGCGAATGCCGAGACGAGCAGTGAACGCCTCAGCGCGGGCGAGCGGAGCAGCACTGGCCATAGCGATTCATTGGATGGGGCGCGCCGTCGTGGAGATTCGTGAAGGCTCAGCACGACGACTCAGAAGGTCATTCCGTATTCAGTGCCTCTCGCGGATCCAGTTGTGCCGCGCGAATCCCCGGCAGCAGGCACGCCAGCACTCCGGTGGCGCCGAGCAGCAGAGCCGCCGCAAGAAAGATCGCCGGGTCCAGAGGCGTCGTCTCGAACAGAAATTGCGAGAGAGCGCGCGTAACCAGCAACGAGAGACAGCTGCCCAGCGCGACACCCACCACAACCAGAGACGCGCCCTGCTGCAGCACATTGATCAGCACGTCCTTCCGGCTGGCGCCGAGGGCCATGCGGATACCTATTTCGCGGGTGCGCTGCAGCGTCACCCAGGAGACAACGCCGTAGATGCCCAGCGCGCACAGCAGCAGCGCGAGCCCGGCAAAAGCAGACATCAGCCCCACGCCGTACGTGCGCCGTGCCAGCGTGTGCGCAACCACATCGCGCATCACCGTCATTTTCTCGACCGGCTGGTTCGGATACAGCGAGTGAATCTTCACCCGCACGCTGTTCGCCAGCCGCGCAGGATCTCCCCCGGAGCTGCGCACGAAGAGGTTCATCGAGGCCAGCACATGATTCGTATCGTCCTGCGTGTACGGCATGTAGATCGCCGGTTCGCTGGGCATGTCGAGCGCCCGCTGCTGCACATTCCCCACGACGCCTACAATCTCCCGCGGCGGCGGCGGCTTGTTATTGCGGCTGCCCAGCGCCAGATAATCCACTGTGATGTGCCTGCCCACTGGATCCTGTCCCGGATAAAAACGTCGCGCCGCCTCCGCGTTGATGATCACCACCGGCAGCGCATTCTCATCGTCGCGATCCGAGAAATAGCGCCCTCGCAGCAACGATCCGCCCAGCGTGCGGAAGAAATCCGCGCTGATCCAGCAGCCCTCGGCTGACGGCGCGTGTGCAGCATCATTCGGCCGATCGTCGAAGCGCAGCGCCGCGCCCATCGCCGACGCTCCCGGCATGCAGTCGGAGGCCGCCGCCGAACTCGCCCCGGGCAGGGTGGCCACTCCGCTCAGCACCCTGCTCCAGAAGGTGTGTCCCTCAGGACCGAAATACGGGGTGCGCAGATAGGCGCTCAGCACTTTCGACGGCTGAAACCCAAGATCGACCTCGTGCAATCGCAGGAAGCTGCGGACCAGCAGGCCGGCGCATACAGTGAGCACCACCGCACATGCGACCTCGCCCACGATCAGCCCCGCGAATGGCCGCCGCTGGGCCTTTCCCGTTTCCGTTCGCCCACCACGCAGGCCGGAGCTGACATCGATGTCCGAAAGCACGCTGGCAGGCAGAACGGCAAAGAGCACGCTGGTGAGCACAACCAGCGCGATGCTGACAAGCACCGCAGCCACGTTCAGGTGCAGGCCCTCCAGCCGCGGTAATGCAAGCCCGGGAATATGCCGCACGAACCCGAGTGAGATTGAGGCCAGCGTGAGCCCCAGTGCGCCACCCATCGCGCTCAGCAACAGTCCCTCCGCAAGCAGCTGCCGCCGAATCCTCGCCCGCGTCGCGCCGAGCCCCATGCGGATCGCCATCTCCGGCGCGCGCTTCACTGCCCGCGACAGCAGCAGCGCTGCAGTGTTCATGCAGGTCACCAGCAGCACCAGGCCGACCGCGGCCAGAATGACGCTCAATTGCTTCGCCACCGGCCCCACAATGAAATCCTTCAGCGGCGTCAGCTGCACGTGCACATCCTGCGGCTCGCCTTCTCCGCGCCGCAGGATCGCAGTGAGCTGCTGCTCGGCCATGCTGCGGCTCACGCCAGGCTTCAGCCGCGCGACCACCTCGAGAAACTTGTTTGCGCGCCAGTTCATGAACGGCCATGCCGGTTCGGTCGTCGTCGTCAGCCAGAGATCCGTATCTGGATAAAGGTCCGGCAGTGTCGGCAGCACGCCCACAATCGTCTGCCGCGCGCCGCCGATCGTAATCCTGCGCCCGATCACGTGCGGATCGCCCCCCAGCTGCTGTTTCCAGAATTTCTCCGAGATCAGCACCGAAGGGGTGTCCAGCACGGAATACTCCTGCGCGGTGTACAGCCGCCCCAGGATCGGCCGGATTCCCATCACGCTGAAGAATTGCTGTGTTGGCCCCGTGCATTTCACCACGCGCGGCTCGCCGTCGCCAGTCCACGGCTCGGTGAAGTATCCGATCGCCGCCGCCACCCCCGACAGCGTTGTGCCCCCGTCGCGGAAATCCCTGAAGTCAGGCCCGGAGGCGAGCCGCCGCGCGTCGCCCAGCGATGCCGCATGCGAGGTTACGACGTATAGATTGCCTGGATCAGGAAAGCGCAGCGGCGCCAGCAGAACGTGGGCGAAGACGCTGAAGATGGCCGCGTTGATCCCAATCCCCAGCGCCAGGGTCAGCACTGCGACGCTGAAGAAGCCCTGCGAGCGGCGCATCCCGCGCCAGGCAAAGCGCAGATCGGCCAACAGAGAATCGATGGCGGATAACCCCAAGAAGTTCATCGGGACACCCTCCTCGGCAGAAAGCCCGAGGCCAGCGCAAGGTACTCAGTTGCAATCGCTGGACCGAAGGCCTGGCATCGCGGCTTCAATAGCTTGCGCCCGGCCCAACAGGGTGGCCTTGTTCGCTTCTGCGCCTCCATGTCCGCAAACGGACGGGCCACAAACCTCCGCGTAACGGCAGAACGCCTAGATGTGGTACCGCGGCGGACGAATCCCCTCATCACGCAGGTAGATTTCCGCCTGCCCGCGATGGTGCGCCACATGGATGTACATCGCCAGCAGAATATCCCGGCCGGGCATGTGGCCGTCGGGGCTGTCGTGCGCCGCCGCAAGCTGCTGATCGCTCAGCCCGTTGATCACGCCCGAGCAGTACTGAAACGAATCCCCGAGAAACCGAACGATGCCGTCCTTGTTCGCAGGAGACTGGACAGCCGGCGTTTTGGAGTCGCTGAGGCCCGCACAGAACTGATAGTTCGTCGTGGCGATGTGATTCATCAGCTCGCCAAAGTTCATCGATTCGGGATGCGGCTTGAAACCGTACTTGTCGGCGGGCATGGCTTGGGCCACCGCGACCGACAGGTCGCCCAGCGCCTTGAGGTGCCGCGCATACTCTGCCGCCGCCGTGTCTGCAGCGCGAGCCGTTGTGCCGGCGACGACGAACAGGACAAACACTACGGCCAAAGCTCGTATCTTCATAGTTCTCCTCGGGATTGCCATTATCCCGCCCGGCAAACGGCGCGGGCAATCGACGCACCTGCAGTTCGTCACGGCCAGCGGCTTATTGGTCACAGAGCGCAGCAAAAAGGCGGCAGGAGTAGCTCCCGCCGCCTCTGTTTCGGTACCTGCTACCTGCTAGCCGCAGCGTTTACGCGTAGAACCCACGCTGCTTGATCGTGAACGCCACGCGATCAATCGCCAGCATATACGCTGCGATGCGGTTGTTCACTCCGTGCGCTTCCGCGTAGCGCGTCACGTCGTCGAAGCTCTCCGCCAGGATCTGTTCCAGCCGACGGTTCACGTCGTCCTCGGTCCAGAAGTAGCCCTGCCGGTCCTGCACCCATTCGAAGTACGACGCCGTCACGCCGCCCGCATTCGCCAGGATGTCGGGGATGATGAAGACCTTCTTATCCGCGAGGATCTCGTCGGCCACCGCGGTGGTGGGGCCGTTCGCGCCTTCGCATACGATGCGCGCGCGAATCTTGTCGGCGTTCCGGCTGGTGATCACGTTCTCGGTCGCCGCCGGAATCAGAATCTCGCACTCCATGGTGATGACTTCGGCCGAGGGCATTGGCTCGGCCCCGCGGAATCCCAGCACCGATCCGTTGCGCAGCCGGTGCTCGGTCAGCGAATTAATATCGATGCCGGC
>DASYYN010000021.1:0-2148 GCA_035933815.1 Acidobacteriaceae bacterium | reverse complement strand
TTCGACGCGCTCGTGCATCGCGACGAGCATTTCGGCGTGCAGCCCTTTCTCGCGACCAGTTGGGAGACGCCGAACCCGACGACCTGGGTCTTTCACCTGCGGCCCGGTGTGCGCTTCCAGGATGGCCGTCCGCTCACTTCGCGCGACGTGAAGTGGACCATCGACTCGATGATGGACGGGACGGTGATCACGGTGAAAGCCGGCTCCTACACGACGCTGGACCATATCGACGCGCCCGATCCGCTGACCGTCGTCTTTCACCTGAAGAAACCCGACCCGACGCTGCCGTTTAATCTCTGCGATGGGGCGATCGGCATCGTGCCCTACGGCAGCGGGCGCGACTTCTGGCGTCACCCGATTGGCACCGGCCCTTATGAATTTGTCAGCCAGCAGGTGGACCGTGACGTCGTGCTCGAGCGCGCGCCCGCATACTGGGGACCAGCGGCGCACATCCCGCGCCTGCGCTTTGCGGTTGTGCCGGACGACACGACGCGCGCGCTTGAATTGCAGAAAGGCTCCGCCGACCTGGTCAGCAACGCGCTCACGCCTGACCTGATCAGCTCCCTCAGCTCCGATCCGCGTCTCGTTGTCGATCAGGGGCCGGGAACGAACCTCTACTACCTGGTCTTCAACACGCGCGATCCGCTCCTCCGCGATGCGCGCGTGCGCGCCGCCATTGCCGAGGCCATGAATCGCCCGCTCATCATTCAGACCATTTATCGCGGGCAGGCGCGCCTGGCGGAAAGCCTGTTGCCGGCGCAGCACTGGGCGTGGACCGAGGACGTGGAGCAGCATCCGTACGATCCCGCCGGCGCGGATGCGCTGCTCGATGCAGCGGGATACAAGCGCGGCCGCGATGGCATTCGCTTCCACCTTTCGGACAAGACCTCGAATGACGAGACCGTGCGCCTGGTCGCGGTCGCGATGCAGCAGCAGCTGGCGCAGGTTGGGATTGCGCTGGACATTCGCAGCTACGAATTTGCGACCTTCTATGCAGACCTCGTCCGCGGAGCGTTCCAGATCGCACCTTCGCGCTGGATCGGCGGCAACGAGAATCCGGATATTTACCGTTACGCCTTCGCCACCAGCTCGTTTCCGCCGCACGGCAGCAACCGCGGCTTTTACTCCAATCTCGAAGTGGATCGCCTGATCGCTGACGCCTCCGCCAGCCCCACGCAGGAGCATCGCCGCGAAGATTACGTGCGGATCCAGCAGATCCTCGCGCATGATCTGCCGTCGCTGAACCTCTGGTATCTGAACGCCGTGGTCGTGCACGATAAGCGCCTCCGGGACATCCACCCCAATCCCTCGGGGACGTTCGATTTCCTGCGCACGGCTACTCTCCAGTAATGTTGGCCGCATCGAATTCAGCGGATTCCGCATTGCTCTGCGCGCGAACCGCACTACACTGCGGTGTTGCATCATGCGTCTTCGTCCTGTTGTATCGCTGATGTCCGCGGCTCTCCTCTCGGCAGCGCTCGTCGCCTGCGGCGGACATTCTTCGTCGTCGACCACGACCACACCGCCGCCCACCTCCCAGGACCCTGATGCCCGCGCCGATGCGCTGCTGGCGAAGATGACGCAGGCGCAAAAGCTGCAACTAGTTGAAGGCGGAGCGCCGAGCGATCCCAACCTCAACATTCCGTTTCCGCGCGGAGGCGGCGGCTACGTTCCCGGCATTCCGGCGCTGAACATCCCCGCGCTCTACATTGCGGACGGCAGCGTCGGTGTCGGCAACGGCGTTGGTCCCGCCACGGCGCTGCCGTCGTCGATCGCGAGCGCTGCCACGTGGGACACCGCGCTGGCGCAGCAGTATGGGCAGGTGATCGGCACGGAGCTGGCCGACTACGGCATGAACGTGAACCTCGGCGGGAACACGAATCTCATCGGACGCGAGCCGCGCGACGGGCGCACCTTCGAGACCAAGGGCGAAGATCCGATCCTCGCCGGCAAGATGGCCGCCGCGCATCTGCTCGGCGTGGAGTCGCAGCACATCATTGCCCAGGTGAAGCACTTCTCGTTCAATGATCAGGAGACCGGCCGCTTCACCGCCAACGCCGTCATCGACGACCGCGGCGGGCGGGAGAGCGACCTGCTCGCCTTCGAGATCGCGATCAAAGATGCGAAGCCGCAGTCGGTGATGTGCGG
>DASYYN010000269.1:0-4246 GCA_035933815.1 Acidobacteriaceae bacterium | reverse complement strand
CGCGGAGGGCTTCGCCGGCCAGCAGGATAGAAGGCGCTGGAACAGCGGCGATCTGATCGAGATGATCGAGCGTGGTGCGTACGATCTGCTCATCCGGCTGCGCGGCGCGCGAGACGATGACGCAGGGCAGGTCGGCGGGATGGCCTTCGCTGCGCAGTTGTGCGGCAATACCGCTGAGTTCGCGGCCCGGCATGTAGATCACGCGCGTCGCGCCGAGGACCGAGGCGGGCTCAAGGGGAGAGCCGGGGGTGTGGTGTCCGGATGAAAAGCTGATGCTGGATGCGCTGCGGCGATCCGTAAGAGGACGGCGCAGGGCAGCAGCGGCGGCAAAGGCCGCGGTGATTCCTGGCACGACTTCATGTGGGATTGCGGCGGCGCGAAGGGCGTCGATTTCCTCGCCGGCGCGGCCGAAGACGAGCGGATCGCCGGACTTGAGGCGGACGACGGAGAGCCCGCGGCGCGCATAGTCGACCATCATGGCTTCAATCTGCGCCTGGGTGATGTTCTTTTTCCCGCAGCGCTTGCCCACGTTGATGGCGAGTGCGCTGGCCGCGTGGCCGAGCACGGCCTGCGGGACGAGATCGTCGTGGAGGACGACGTCGGCCGTGGCGAGCAGGCGCGCGGCTTTCAGGGTGAGCAGCTCGGGATCGCCCGGGCCTGCGCCGACGAGGTACACCGTTCCTGGAGTGGCCGCGGTCATGCGGGCACCTCGACATTTCTGAGCACCGCGATTTGCTCAGCGGCGTACTGGCGCGTGGGGCATTCGGTCGAACTGCAAAGGTGTCGCTGGGCGAGTTCATGGAGGAGGAGATTGCGAGCGGGTCCGGCGGGCGCGGTGCCGCGAATCTGCTGGCGTAGTGCGCCGAGTTCGTGCAGCCACGGACCGAGGTCCTGCGGAAGCTGCTCGTCGATTTCGCGGCGAAGGCGCTGAGCGAGCGCTGGGCTTTCTCCAGCGGTGGAGATAGCGATCTGCAGGTCGCCGCGCGCGACCACGGAGCCGAAGTAGAAGTCGCAGTTCGGCGGATCATCGACTGCATTGCAGAGGACGTTGCGGCGCAGAGCTTCTTCGTAGATCGAGTGGTTCACAGCGGAGTCATTGGTTGCGGCGATGACAAGGAAGATGCCATCGAGGTCCGATGGCCTGAACGTGCGCTGGCGCCAGAGAAACGCGCCGGCAGCGGCCAGGTCGAGAATCGCCGGAGCGGCGTCGGGCGCGACAACGGTGATCACCGCGCCGGTACTGCGAAGGCTCTGGAGTTTGCTCTGCGCGACGGTGCCCGCGCCAACCACAAGAACGGGGCGGCGTTCGAGGCGAAGGAAAACAGGAAGCAGGCTCATCGTCGCTCCTCAGCCCGCCACTTCCGCGGGGACACGGCCGCTGGGCAGGTCGCGCTCGACAGGAGCACGCTCTTCGCCGGCCAGGGCAGCGCGAATGTCGATATCGCTGCTGCGCGCGAACCAGGCGCGCAGGTTCTCGCCCGGATCGCGATCGGCCAGATATTTGCGCAGCAGGCGCTCGATGGCTTCGGGAACCAGCGCTGCCGGAGTGCGGAAGCCGACCGGGCGCGCCATACCGGCGTGCTTGCCGACGGAGCCACCGACGAGGAAGTAGTACGCATCGGTCAGCTTGCCTTCGTGCTTGACCTTCTTGCCTTCAAGGCCGAGGTCGGCGATCCAGTGCTGGCCGCAGCTGTTGGGGCAGCCGGTGACGTGCAGCCGAAGCTGCTGATCGAAGTGGGGCAGGCGCTCGTCCAGCTCTTCCACCAGCCAGCGCAGGAAGCCTTTGGTTTCGGTGATGGCCAGCTTGCAGAATTCGGTGCCGGTGCAGGCGATCCCGCCGCGCCAGAACTGCGAACCTTCGACGCGGAGCCCGATCTGCCCCAGTTCGTGCGCCAGCTCGCCGGCTCGCTGGTTCGGGACATTCAGGAAGAGCAGGTTCTGCATGACCGTGAGGCGGAGCTCGCCGGGATGCCCGGTTTCGGGGCTGCCAAAGCGCTCGGCCAGATCGGCAGCGGCGGCGAACTGATCGCCAGTGAGGCGGCCGCGCAGGACGCTGGCACCCACGTAGCTGAGTGCGGGCTGCTTCTGGCGGTGAATGCCCGCGTGATCGCGCAGGACGTCGTCGGGAATCTGCTCTTCGACGCCAGGATCGAGCGCGTAGCCGAGGCGGCGTTCCACTTCGAAGAGGAAACGGTCGGCGGTCCAGCCCTCTTTGGTGAAGAGGTACTTCATGCGGGCGCGGTCGCGGCTCTCACGGAGTACCAGCTCGTCGCGGAAAATCTCGGTGATGGCGCGGGCTACGGCGACGGCCTGATCCTGACGAACAAAGGCAGGCAGACGAACGGCGAGATGCGGCTCGTTAGAGAGGCCGCCTCCGACGCGTACGGAGTAGCCGACTTCATCGCCACGGCGAACAGCGGTGAAGGCGATGTCGTTGATCTCGGGATAATTGCACCAGACGGGGCAGCCGCTGGCGGAAATCTTGAATTTGCGGGGCAGGTTGTAGAACTCGTCGTTGCCGCGCAGCTCACGGGCGATTTCGCGGACAAGCGCCGAAGCATCGATGAGCTCGTCATGAGCGATCCCGGCGAGCGGGCATCCGGTGACGTTGCGAACCACGTCGCCGCAGGCGCCGATGTTGCTGAGGCCGACGGACTGGAGGGCCTCCATGACTTCCGGCAGCGACTCGATGGTGAGCCAGTGAAACTGGATGTTCTGGCGGACAGTGATGTCGGCGAGATTCCTGGCGTGGCGGCGGGCAATGTCGGCCAGCACACGGGCCTGATCGACGCGCAGGATGCCGTTGGGGATGCCGACGCGCATCATAAAGTACTCGGTGGCTTTGCCTTCGCCGCCCTTGCCGCCGGTCACGCCGAGGCCGTCGCCCTGGCTGTAGATGCCCCACCAGCGAAAATATGTGCTCCATTCTTCAGGCACGGAGGCGCGGCCTTCGCGGGCGAAGCGGCGGATCTCGTCGAGCGCATGCCAGGGATTCAGCTCGCGCTTCAGGCGTTCGGCTTTCTGCGCTCGGGACTCTTTGGGTACGGCAATCTCCGCCATGATCTGCTCCGTTTCGGCTTGCAAAATTTGTTTGGAAAAAGCAAAACCCGCGTTAGCGAGGAGGCTTAACGCGGGCTTATGGGGGTGCGACTTACAGTCGAGGGTTCACCCACAAGTCCGGCGCAGCGCACAACAACAAGCGCAGCTGACCGGAGTGGGGCACATGACCATTAGGTTCAGTCTAGGCGAGATTGGGGGCTGGGTCAATCGATTGGGCGGGAAAAATGAGGGGGACTGTGCCAAGTGTCTGATTCCGTGGGCGTGACTCGGCCAGAATCCACGAGAGGGAACGCACCCGACGGACAGAACGTATTCGGAAATGCGGTTGAAGGAGATGAAAACTCGATGGAGGACTTCCTGCTGAGCATCTTTCAGGCCTTTCTGGAAATTCTCCCCGAAATGTTGGATGTGACGGTGAGCTTCTTCACCGGCTCGAGGGGTTCCTCTCGAGGAAGACAGTTTTGACTTGAGAACCGCCAGCAGCTATAACGAATTTTCCGGCTCATGCCGGATTTATCGTGCGAGGCCCCGGCGAAATCGGCGGCGTGCTCGCGAAACTTCAACCGCACTGGGATGTTCGGGAAGGCGGTGAAAGTCCGCCACTGCCCCGCAACTGTAAGCGCGTGTTCCTGCGTCATGTAACTGCCACCCCAGCGAGCAAGCTCGCCTGGGACCCCGGTTCTGCTACGCGGGAAGAAGCCGGCCGAAATGCCACTGGAACCGGAGGGTTCCGGGAAGGCGGCTGGTTGGAAGGGCGCGCAAGTCAGGAGACCGGTCCCAGGTGCCAGAACGTTAAGAACCGCGTTCCGAGGGGAACGGAGGACCGAATGACGCATCCCGCGCGGCTCCTGCGCCGCATTCTCAGCTTTGCCACTCTCATTGCCTTTGCGGTTGTCGGACACGCGGTCAGCGTTCACGGCACGGTGACCGATCCGCTGGGCGCGCCCATCGCCAACGCGACGGTGGCTCTGGTTCAAAACGGAAAGGTCGTTGTCGCCGCGAAGACGGGCTTCGACGGCGGTTATACGCTGGTGAGCGCCGACTCGGGCCGCTTCTACGTGCTGGCCTCGGGCAAATCATTCCGCCAACTGCAGACGAAGAGCTTCTTCGGCGAAACGCTTGACGACGTGCAGCAGAACATCGTGCTCGAGCCGGAGTGGGTGCGGCAGTCGGTGGTGGTGACGGC
>DASYYN010000196.1:0-2094 GCA_035933815.1 Acidobacteriaceae bacterium | reverse complement strand
GGATTCCCGTCCTTGTCCACCCCCTTATCGTCGGTACGCACACCGGCTACGCCGTCACCTTCGCTCCACAGCAGGCCCGATCCCGCGAATCCCGTGAAGATCGTAATCCCGGCTTCCTCCACCTTCTGCCCCAGCCACTTGGTGAAGCGGTTCAGCGAGACGATGTAGTTCCCGTGGTCGCGCAGCGGCGGCGGAACAATGGGGAATTTGCGCTGCCCCTTCTGCGTCAGAAAGAAGACGGATTCTTTCGTGACCTCGGCATCGAGCGGCGCTTCCTTCTCCGCGCCTGGCAGCAGTTCGCGCAGCGCCCGCGGATCGAGCAGAGCGCCCGACAGACAGTGCTGCCCCACCTCACGCGACTTCTCCAGCACGTAGATGTTTTCTTTGCTTAGAGGCGCGTCGGGATGCTCGGCATTGTGGGCATCGATCAGCTGTGCGAGCCGCAGCGCGCACGACATGCCCGCCGGACCGCCGCCGACGATCACCACGTCCGCCTCCATCTGCGGACGCTCCACGTTTTCCAGGGCTTTTCGAAAATGAATCATGCTGAACCAGAGTCTCAGATGCACATGCCGGAGTCGCCGTCGAGGCCCAACCACCTCAATCGGCTGGAAATGCCGGACTCATTGTTCTAGTGGACGGAGACAAATCCCGCAAGCCCACGCCGCGCCTGCTATCGCTCCTCTGCTTTCGGCTCCGTTGGCAGTCCCGGCCTCATGACACTGAGAACGATGATGCTCACCAGTGTGGGCGCAGCCAGGGTCAGTAATCCCCGCCGGAAATTCCCGGTCAGGTCGGTCATCACGCCCATCCAGTACGGCCCCAGAAAGCCGCCCAGCACCGAAATCATGTTGATCGTGGCAATCCCGGCAGCCGCCGACTTGCCCTGAAGAATCGCCGGCGGAATCGCCCACACCGGCGCCTGCACTGCCATAAATCCGGCCGTGATCACCGCCAGCGCAGGCAGCACGATCATCGCACGCACCGACAACCCTGACGCGAAGTAGCCCACCGTGAGAAAGACGAGAGGCACCAGGATCACCGCGTAGCGCCTGCCGGTCCGGTCCGCCAGCGATCCGCCCAGCAGCATCGCCACCGCGCCAAGCACGCCCAGCGCTGCGATGAAGACCCCCACGCTCCGCATATCCCATCCGGTTACCTGCTGCACCAGCTGCGGTGCGATAAACGTGTAGGCGTAAATCGCCAGCAGCAGACACAGCAGAAACAGCCCCAGCAGCCAAACACGCACGTCGCGGAAAGCGGCTGTCACATGGTGCTCGACGCGCACGCCGCCCCGCAGTGCCCGTTCCCGCTCCAGCCTTCCCTGAATCCATTCGCGCTCCGGATCGCTGAGCCACGGCGCCTCGGCCGGACAGTTCGGCAGCATCAACATGAACACCGCGCTCATCAGCACCGCCGGCAGTCCCTCCATCAGCAGAAGCCACTGCCATCCGGCG
Source organism: Acidobacteriaceae bacterium (assembly GCA_035933815.1). Lineage (GTDB taxonomy): Bacteria > Acidobacteriota > Terriglobia > Terriglobales > Acidobacteriaceae > Palsa-343. The sequence goes on along the minus strand of DASYYN010000196.1, from coordinate 637 downwards.
AGGTGCAGCCGTCCATTCAGCCCGAGCAGCGATCCGGCGAGCGCGCCCATAATCGTGGAGCTCAGTGGAAGAGCAATGTAGAACCGGCTCACCGCCCTGGACCGCTCGCCGGCCGGGAACCATTGCGACAGATAAAAAATCACTCCCGGAAAGAAGCCCGCCTCCGCCACGCCCAGCAGCAGCCGGCCGGCATAGAACTCCAGCGGAGTTCGCACGAAGATCATGGCCATGGAGATCAGGCCCCACGTCAGCATGATCCGCGCCAGCCAGCGCCGTGCCCCGAAGCGCACCAGCAGCAGGTTTGACGGAATCTCACACGCCGCATAGCTCAGGAAGAACAGCCCCGCGCCCAGCCCAAACACCGTCGCGCTGAAGTGCAGCTGCCGGTTCATCTGCGACGCGGCAAAGCTGATGTTCACCCGATCCATGTACGCGATGCAGTAGCCGATGCCGATCATCGGCAGCAGGCGCACGCTGGCCTTGCGCAGCGCTGACCGGCTGATCGCCTCCTCGTCGCGCGGAGGCACCAGGGCCAGCCCCAAACCGGGTTCCAAGACCGCAGGCCGAGTTGTCTGCATGGGGACCGCCGGGGGGATGCGCAAGTCTAGCACCGGCGCGTTCGAGTGGATACGACCAA
>DASYYN010000155.1:0-2181 GCA_035933815.1 Acidobacteriaceae bacterium | reverse complement strand
TCTGCGTGAAAGTATTGGGGATCGACATCGAGCGCGGTGAGACAGACGCCGGAGACGGCCAGCGAATCGCCTTCGCGCAGCCGGCCGGCGATGCCCGGAGCTTCCACGGTAAGCCGCCGCACGCCGCCGCGGTCAGTGAGGCTGACAACGGTGCCGGTCTGCTCGATGATGCCGGTAAACATGGATTCATTGTAGGGGAACGAAGATGCTGAGACCAAAGAGCAGAGACCCGCACCATTTGCATTCGCGACGTGTGCTGTCGGGGCAGATGCCGCGGGCAGAGCTTCTGCTCAAAGCCTCAGGGTGACGCCTTGTTCGCACATTCCGGTGAGGACGGAGAGCAGATTGGTAATTCCCAGCAGTTCGCGAACCTGCTTGCCGAGGTTGATGAGTTCAAGGCGGCAGCCCGCCGCTTTCGCCGAGCAGAAAAGGCGCACCAGTGTGCCGAGACCCATGCTGTCAATGTGAGTAAGCTCGGTAAGATCAAGTACGATTCGCTTCTTCTCGGGGATCAGCGGGCACACCTTTGACGACAGAAAGCCGGTGACTCCGGCGACCAGGTGGCCGCTGCAATGCACAACAGCCTCGTCGCCCTTTTGCTCGATCCGGAGTGTAAGAGATTTTCCGGCAGCCTGTTCTGTCATATGTCTAGTCTCCGTTTGGGAAGAGAGGGGAAGCAAAGCCGATTACTTCAAACGAGTCTCTCACGGAAGAAGACGAATTTTCGACAGAAATCGCGAGATCCGGACGAATTGTCTTTCTTTTGTCTCAGGATTGTCGTTCCCGCTGAATGAACGGCCGAAGTTGTTATTCTCACTACATGGGGATAGGTTACTGCGCTGGCAGATGACCCGGCCGAGGGCTGGCTGAATGAAGCAGTTTGAGTCGTTTGTACTGGATACTTCGAATGCGTGTCTCTGGCGCGGCAGCCTTCAGATATCGCTGCCGCCGAAGCCGTTCGAAGTGCTGCGGTACCTGGTTGAGAATCCGGGACGGCTGGTGACCCACGACGAATTGCTGGACGCGTTGTGGCCGGAGACCTATGTCCAGCCGCAGGTGCTGCGCACGTATGTGCTCGAGCTGCGCAAGCTGCTGGGTGACGATGCCGGTCAACCGCGCTTTATTCAGACCTTGCCCAAGCGGGGCTACCGTTTTGTTGCGGCGGTCACGGACCGCCCGGCCGCCGTTCTGGCCGGACCGGCTGGTGAGCGCCAGGGGCCGGCGGCTGCCCCCGCGAACGTACCGCAACCGGCAGGTATTGTGGGGCGCGACCCAGAACTGGCGCGGCTGCGCAGCACTCTCGAGGAACTGGGCGGTGGCGGGCGGCGGGTACTTTTTGTCATCGGGGAGACGGGCATCGGCAAGACGGCGCTGGTGGATGCCTTCTGCCGGGAAGCCGGGGCGTCGGGACTGGTGAGCGTTGCGCGCGGCCAGTGTGTGCAGGGCGTGGGAACGAAGGAAAAGTACTATCCGGTGATGGAGGCGCTGGGGCAGCTCTGCGACTCGCCGGACGGAGACGCAGCCTGCCGCACCCTGGCTCGATTTGCTCCAGCATGGCTGTCGCGGCTCGATCGGCATACGGAGGCGATTGCGGCCACCGCTGAACCGCTTTCGAGCTATGGGCGCATGCCTGGCGATCTATGCCGCGCGCTGGAGGAACTCGCGAGCGCTAAGCTGCTGATTCTTGCGTTCGAGGACCTGCAATGGGCCGACAACGCGACCATCGACTTTCTTTCGGCGCTGGCGAGGCGCCGCGCGCCTGCCAAGCTGATGGTGGTGGCGACCTATGTGCCGCGAAAGGCGGCTCCGGAGCAGCTCAGCGAGTGTCCTGTCGAATGGCTGAAGCAGGATCTGCTGGTGCATCACTGCTGCGTAGAAATCGTGGTGCGTCCGCTGCATGAGCGGGCGATCGGGGAGTTGCTCGCGCGGGAACTGCACCAGCAGAAGCTGCCTGCCGGCCTGGTCGAGTTTGTGCAGAGCCATTCGGAGGGCAATCCGCTCTTTGCGCTGGCGGTTCTCGATCATCTGATTGCTCAGGGATGCCTGGTCCGCCGCGGCAACTGTGCATCAGCAGAGTGGGAAGAAGGACTGCCTTTGCGGGAAATCGGTTCCGTGGTTCCTCACGGGCTGTTCGAGATGATCGAACTGGAGATTTCGCGTCTGAAGAGCGAAGAGCAGTCG
>DASYYN010000104.1:0-14056 GCA_035933815.1 Acidobacteriaceae bacterium | reverse complement strand
TCTGCTCAACAGTCAGGGACACTACGATCACATGGCCGGTGCCGCCGAAGTGATCCGTGAGACGCACGCGCAGAACATGGTCATGGACGGCGACGTCCGCGTCGTCGAAACCGGCGGCCGAGCCGACTTCCTCGCCCCGTCCTCGAACCTCGCTCCCTTCGCCCCCGCGCACGTCGATCGCGTCCTGCACGACAACGACACCGTAAGCCTCGGCGGCGTCACGCTAACTGCACACAAGACCGCCGGCCACACCCGCGGCTGCACCACATGGACCCTGCGCTCCCACATTCCCGGCGAACCAGCGGGAACCCTGCGCGATATCGTCATCGTCGGCGGCGTCAGCTTCTGGTCGGAGTACCATTTCGTCGCCACATCCAGCCACCCCGCCAGCTACCCCGGCATCGCTCAGGATTTCGAGCATACCTTTGCGCAGTTGCGCGCCTTGCCCTGTGACGTCTTCCTCGGTGCGCACGGAGACTACTTCAACATGGCGGCGAAGCTGCAGCACTATCCACAGGATGGCCCTCGTGTCTTCATCGACCATGCCGGCTATCTGGCCTTCATCGCCCAGGCGCAGCACAACTTCGAGCAGGAATTGACCAGGCAGCGCTCCAGCCTCATCGACATCACCCGCCCCTCGCCGCCGGGCCTCCGCTCAGCAAAATAAAGGGCAATAAAGGGCATTGCCCCGCCAGGACGTGGCCCAACGAGCAGGCACCTCAGCCTCGCACTTTTTCTGTGCTACAAAAAAGAATCTTGCCATTCGCACAACGCCAAAATGCGCCTGTCGGCATCCCATTTCCAAACGGACAAGAGCAAGTGCGAGCCCCGAACCCACTCCCCTGGGGGTAACATGCACGTTCTCTTTACGACAGTTCAGATCGCACCGCCTTCAGCAGCCTTGAACGCTGCACCCCTCGACGCGGCCGGCGAGACAAAGATCGCCCCCGCCGAGAGGCAAAATCACCTCACCTGCCGGCCATCGGCCGAGACACACCGCGATGTGGACGAACGCCCCTACGCCGATCTTGCCGACCCCGATTGCGCAGACTGGACCTAACCAGAGGAGACTTGCCGTGTCACAAGCTGCTGAAAACCAGGTCGTCCTCCGCATTCCTGCTGTGCTCCGCGGCAAGAGCAGGGTCGCATACTGCGTCCTCGAGATTTGGCGCGAGGAGTCCTCTGCGGGGCGGCGCTGCACGCGGTGCAAAATCGCCAACGATCCGCCCGAGCTCCCCGACGGCGCCTACCGCGTGGAGTTCGCGCGCTACTCCGTGCACACCAGGAAACACAAAGGCAAATGGGAACTGGTCTTCATCGTCCCCGAGAAGATGACTTCCCAGGCCGCCTGATACCCGGTCCTGGAAACGACCGGTAATCTTGCTCAGCCCGCCGAATCGCTGCATGCTGTCGTTGCGCGCAAACTGAGTTCAGGCAGCGATTCGAAGAGCTTCGCCTGAGTGGAGTGTTCCCTGCGGCGAACCAGCGGAACCAGCAGCTATCTTTTCCTAAACGCTAGCCGCTAAACGCTCAACGCTGCATTCCTTCGCCCTACTTTTTGCTTTCAGCGATCAGTTTCTCCGACTCAGCTATCGCTTTCCGAAACTGATCGACGGCGGGAACGCTGGGAACTTGCAGCGCGTTCTTTGCCGTGTATCGCCATACCGGCGGAAAATCGAGCGGCCTCTTTTCCGCGGGGTCCTGGTTGTAAGCGGGATTAACCCGATACACCGCGAACGTCTCATCCGGATCGGTGACCTCCATTTGCGGATGCGGATCACTCTGTCTCCCGGTTGGTGTCCCAGCCCGTCCGGAGGCATTGAAGCCGCCATCCGGAGTTCGCTGCCCGATCACCACAGGTGGCGTGTTCATGGGCGTTCCGCCGACGCTTTCATCCACCAGCTTCCCGGTGCCCTTACGAATAACAATGATGAGGTCCGCCTGCGACGGGTCCGTCACCTGAGTGATTCGTCCCCATCTGGAAAGCGCGGCGTTGACCGCGTCGAGCGCGTGGCGATTCGCAAGCGGATCGTGAACATCAACTCCTGCCTGCGGATCGACGATTACCCACGCCGTCTGGGCGCTCAGAACGTCGATCGGTAACGGGACTTTCTTCTTGTCCTTTGCTGTCGCAAAGAGGCAAAACAGAAACACAATCGAGAGAGCAAGACCTCTGCGGTACGGCACGAGCTGCCTCCCGGGAACGGGACAAGTCTAGACCGCTGCGTACTGGAGGCGGAAGAGCATGAACAGTTACTGGGGCGGAATGTCGGCCGCAACCGGATGGAACTCCGCTGACGCGGCCCGGAGTCTGAACGAAATCTCCGCGCGCTAAACCGTCAACCCCCGTTCACCCGCACGAAAGTAACAACCGCTGATTCCAGGCCACTTATCCCCGCAAACCCGCAAACATAATTGGCACTCCAGTTTCCCTAACTTGGTATTCTGAACTTATAGAGTGAAAACAAAGGTCCGCGTCCCGCGCGGGCCTTTTTCTTTGCAGGAGAAAACATGGTACGTGAACGCAGCTATCGCTATCCCGATGGCCGCAACTGCCGCCGCATCCCTCGCGACGTGACGTAGGGATCATTTTCCGTCACACTCAATGAAATCAAATGCTTCCCAGGGGATCAGGGGGATCTTTTAGAAAATTTTCGACGGTCGTCCAGTCACCCCGCTGGCTGACTCGCTAACCCGCTAACCCGCTGACTCGCTGATCAGCGATCGCTGATCACTGACAACCGACACTGTCCGGCCCGCATGCAATTCAAAACAAAGTGACGCACTTTAGAATCAAATGCCTGCGGAGGGATGATTTCCCGTCACGCTCAATGAAATCAAATGCTTTCCAGGGGATGAGGGGGATGTTTTAGAAAAATTTCGACCGTCGTCACCCCGCCTGCTAACTCGCTAACCCGCTGACTCGCTGACTCGCTAACCTGCTTAGGGATGTGTGGGAACCGCATCGCGCTCGCCCGCAGGAACGGTAAGTTACCGCGAACCAATGGCGATATGTCAAGAGGCCTTTTGCCTATTGATCCGCCTCCGCAGTTTGAACCGCCCCATGCTGCAGCGCCCACTGAACAAACCCATCGGGTGCGGAGCGGATGCCCGCGATGTTCGCGCCCTTGATGCTCTGAATGCCCTGCCATCGGACGCCTTCCAGGGCGGCAGAGCGCAGATCCGCGGATTCCAGGTTTGCCTGGCTCAGGTCAGCCCAGGAGATGTCGCTTCCAACCAGGTCCGCATCCTGCAAATCGGCGTGGACGAACGAAGCATGCCGCAGAGTGCTGCCGCGGAAGTTTGCAAAATGCAGATTTGCGTAGGTCAGGTCCGAAGACTGCAGATCGCAACCGCGCAGATCCGCTGCGCTCAGGTCCGCGCGAATCAGACTGGCGTGGCCGAGGCGAATCCCCTGCAGGAAGGCCGAGGACACGTCGACACCGACCAGCGGGATCCTGTCCGCATTCAGCTCCTGCAGGGCCTCGATACGGCCCCCATTTCCGCCTTTTCCCTGGGCGGTGTTGATGACCTGCCACGCCTGGTAGTGCCTCTGCTGAATCCGGTCGCCCGACTCGCTGAAGTAGAAAATGACGCCGACGAGCACGGATAGGCTTCCCAGGTATTCAAGGACCTCAAGGAAGCTCCACCGGCTCAGCATGTAGGCTGCCCATTCCCACAGCCATTCAAAGGCCCGGAAAGGCAGCACCCAGCGAGGCCGGATTCCTTCCCGTAAGGTCTTCCAGTTCACCGGGCGAGCTGCCATTTTGTGCACGATCATGCTGCCTCCAGTCACAGGGGCATTACAGCATTTCCTCAAACCGTAATGAACCAGGATTATTCAGGGTTGAGGCTCATCAGGACCGCTCGCCTCGGCGCTTGTCGGGTTTTTCATGGGATCATGCCCACCGTTTCGCGCCAGGGCTCCCGACCTTTTACTCTGTAATGTCATGAGCGTTGCTCCTGAATGTCGCGTCTACATCCAGGAAGGCTTTCGCTGGGACGAACAGCAGGCCTATCTCTTCGATATTGATGGAACGCTGCTCCGCCATCGCGACCGCATCCACTTCGACGCGTTCTTTGAGAGCGTGCGCGCCGTGATGGGCCGTGATCTGGCTCTCGACGGCGTGATCCTGGCCGGCAACACCGACCCTGGCATCCTGCGGGACGCCTTTCGTCTGGCCAGCGTGGCCGACGCCGAATGGCGTCCTCATCGCGACGACGTGCTCGAGGCCATGTGCGCGCACGTGGCCGCACGACGGTCCGAACTGCTGCCCACCGTCATGCCGGGTGTTGAGGCCACTCTGGCGCATCTGGAGCGCAAGGGCGCTCTGCTGGGACTGGCGACCGGCAACGTGGAGAAGATCGGCTGGCTCAAGGTGGAGAATGCCGGGCTGCACAGCTGGTTTTCCTTTGGCGGCTTCAGCGACCGCTTTGAGGACCGCGCCGACATGATCGCAAACGCGGCTGAGCAGGCGCGCGCCATCCTGCGCTCGGAAAGCGGAAGAGATCCGGGGCAAGTGGAAACCGTCTGCGTGGTGGGCGATACTCCTTTTGATATCCAGGCGGCTCGCGCCAACCACCTGCCAACGATTGCGGTAGCGACGGGACGCTATTCCTTCGATGACCTGATGCAGCATCAACCGGAAGTATGCACGACGACGCTGGAGGCTCTGGTGGTGAGCAGAGGAGCCCATGCGTCGTAGCGCGCTGCTGACTGCCACATTGGCACTGCTCGCGTCCGCTGTTGGCGCCCAGCAGACGAGTGCACCCGCGACCCCGCCCGCCGGCACGCCGCTGGCCGCACAAACTGCGCCGAAGCAGACGCGTGTCCCGAAGGAAAAGCGCGACGTGGCTCAGAAAAATTACATGCTTGGCGCACATGATCTCGAGAAGAGCGCTCCCCGGGCAGCGCTCGAAGCGTTCAACCGCGCCGCTGACCTCGATCCCGGCAACCGCCGTTATCAGCTCGCGGCGGAGATCGCGAAGCAGCACGTGGTGCAGAACCTGGTGCAGCAGGCAGACAGGGATCGGATGATCGGTCATTACAAGGAAGCGCACGCCGCGATCGGCGAAGCCTACCGCGTGGATCCCACCGATCCGATGCTCGTGCAGCACCTCAACGAACTGACGGCTGATGAGCAGGCAGGCCAGCCGTTGTTCCGGCTCGACGAACCGAAGATCGGCGGACTCATTCGCCTGCAGCCGCAGCCGGGACGGCACAGCTTCCACCTGAACACCAGCACGCGCGAGGCGATCCGGCAGGTGCTGGCCGCTTATGGCATCGAGGCAAACGTCGACGATTCGGTCGGCGCGCAGTCCGTCCGGTACGACGTGGACAACGTGGATTTTTCCGACGCGGAGCGGACGCTCGGGCTCGCCACGGGCACTTTTTTTGTTCCCATCGATGCGGGGCGCATATTGGCTGCGAAAGATACGGAGGAGAACCACCGCAAATTCGACCGCATGGGGCTGGAGACGGTGTATCTGCCGGGCATCCCGTCGGAGGGCCTGACGGAGATGGTCACCCTGGCCAAAAACGTCTTCTACATGCAGACGGCCACGGCGGCACCGGCATCGGGCGCAATCACGGTGCGCGGTCCTGTGGGCGACTTCCCCGCGCTGAACACGACGCTGAAGTATCTAACGGAAGGCCGCGGCGAACTGCAGCTCGACGTGCGCATGTATGAGGTGGATCGCACGAAAGCCATGAACCTGGGAGCCATCCTGCCCAACCAGACGACGATCTTTAACGTGTACTCCGCAGCGACGCAGCTTCTGCAGCAGAACTCCAGCCTCGTGCAGCAAATCATCTCCAGCGGGCTCGCTGCGCCGGGCGACTGGCAGGCGATTCTTGCCATTCTGGTGGCCTCAGGGCAGATCAGCAACAGCATTTTCAACAACCCCATTGCCGTGTTCGGCGGCGGCCTGACGATGACCGGGGTAGAAATCCCCGGTGGCGGCGCGCTGAACATGCAGCTCAATTCCACTGACGTGCACGCCATCGATCAGGTGCAGCTGCGTGTCGCTGATGGCCAACAGGGAGTCATCAAGATCGGCGAGCGCTATCCCATCGAGACCTCCAGTTATTCGAGCCTCTCCGGAACCGGGCTCAATATTCCGGGGCTCTCCACTGCGGGCATTTCCAGCACGCTGTCGAATCTGGGAGTGAACCTCTCGCAACTGCAGTCCGCGGCCACCCAGGCGATCCCTCAGGTGCAGTACCAGGACATCGGGCTCACGCTGGACGTAACGCCGCGCTTCCAGGGCAGGAACAGAATTTCGCTCAAATTCGATCTGAAGCTGAACGCGCTGCAGGGATCCTCGGTCAATGGGCTGCCGGTGCTCAACAACCGCGAATACCAGGCGATAACGTCCCTCGAAGTAGGGCAGACGACATTGATGATGGGTTCGCTGTCTCGCCAGGAATCGAACGCGCTGACCGGATATCCCGGGCTCTCCGATCTGCCGGGGCTGCAGGCCTACACCAACACCAACAACAGCCTGGACTATTCCGAGCTGGCTATTGTGATCACGCCGCACCTGGTGCGTCCAACGCCCAGAGAATTTGCCGGGCAGATGGTTCTGCTTCCGCATCAGCCGTGACCGGCGTCACTTCGTTCCCCGGCTCCCGCTGAATAGAGTCAGCATGTGACGTCTCCTGCTCATCGCCGGATCCTGCGCCTGCTGACGCTGGGCTTGGTCGCGGTGTGGATGCTCACGAGCACAGCTGCGGGCGCCGCCGTGGTTCCCGCGATGCATTGCCCGGCGGCAGACATGCCCTGTTGCCCGCCGTCGCAGAGCGGCACAGCGCAGTGCCTTGCTTCTGAATGCATCGAGCAGGTTCCGCAAAAGGCTGAGGGGCGTCTCGACGTGCAGGTGAACGTCCTCCGGCTGGCCGCGCCACTGCACGATCTGCCGGCGCAGCTTTCTCCGGCCCCGGTCCGCGAGTTGCACTCCGGACTGCGCTTCGAGACAGCCGTCTTTCACCTGAAGGACGATCTTCGGATCTAGACCTTTCTCGTCTCGTGTGTTTCGCTCCCTGCGCTCCGGTGCATGCGGTGAACCCGAACCACGGAAAGGAATCCTAAATGAAAACGAAAATGATGGCCCTGCTGGCCACTTCCCTTCTCTCTGTCAGCGCGTTTGCAGCCGCGGGCGCGGCCTGCTGCACCAAGTCCAACGACTGCTGCCCCGGCGGAAGCTGCTGCAAACCCGCTGCGGCGTGCTGCCACCAGAACCCGTCCGGCTGTGCGGGCGACGACTGCTGCAACCACAAGTAAGCCGGCTCGATACTTCGCGTCCTGCCCCACCAGGGCCGGGCGCGAAGTGTCCGTGATCGCGTACCCTGATCGCATGCGGATTGGCGTGATATCCGACACACACGGACTGCTGCGACCGGAAGCGGTGGCCGCGCTGCGCGGGTCGGATCACATCCTGCACGCGGGCGACGTCGGCGACGCGGGGATTCTCGACGACTTGCGCAAGCTCGGGCCGGTGACCGCGATCCGCGGGAATATAGACCTCTCCGGTGCGTGCGCGCGCCTGCCCGCGACAGAACTGGTGCAGTTGGGCGGACGAAGCATCTACATGCTGCACGACCGCAACGCGCTCGATCTGGATCCCATTGCGGCGGGCATTGCCGTTGTGGTCAGCGGGCACTCCCACCATCCCGCGATCCGGTGGCATAAAGGGATTCTGTACTTCAATCCTGGCAGCGCGGGGCCGCGGCGATTCTCGCTGCCGATTTCGCTTGGGTTTCTGGATATTTCCGAGCGTGCAATCGAGCCGAAGCTGCAGGAAATCGTCACCCACTGAGCATCACGCGCGGATGCGGGGATTGATGACCATGTACATCACGTCCGTGGCCAGGTTCACAAGCACGTAGGTCAGGCCCACGGCGAGGATGCATCCCTGCAGCAGCGGGTAATCGCGGTTCTCGATGGCGGAGACGGTGAGGCGTCCGATGCCCGGCCAGCTGAAAATCTTCTCGGTGACGATGGCACCGGCGAGCAGCGCTCCGAACTGCAGTCCGATGAGCGTCAACACGGGGATCATCGCATTGCGCAGTGCGTGCTTGTAGACGACGATGCGCTCCGGCAGCCCCTTGGCGCGTGCTGTGCGAATGTAGTCCTGCCCCAGCTCTTCGAGCATGGAGGTGCGCACCATCCTGGTGAGGATCGCGGCCAGCGCGCTGCCCATGGTGACGGCAGGCAGCACCAGATGGGCGAGATCTCCGGCGCCGCTGACCGGAAGCCATCCGAACTTGATGGAAATGAGGACGATGAGGATCGGTCCCAGCGCGAACGGCGGGAATGACAGCCCAAGCAGACTGACGACACCGACGGCATGATCCTGACCGCGTCCGCGATGCAGCGCCGCGGCAATTCCGGCAGGAATCGCGAGCAGCAGCGCGACAAACAGCGCGGCAGCAGTGAGCTCCACGGTGAACGGATATCGCGTGAGCACCAGATGCGTGACGGTGTCGTTGAGGCGAATGGACTGGCCGAGATTCCCATGCAGCACGCCGCGCCAGTAGCGGATGTACTGCGTGCCGAGCGGCAGATCGAGCCCGTACGCATGACGCAGAGCGGCAATATCGGCGGCCCTGGCGCCTTCGCCGAGCATCTGCTCGATGGGATCGCCGGGGACAATGTGGATCAGCAGAAACACAATGGAGACGACCAGCCACAGGACGGGCAGCGTCCAGGCGAGGCGCATCAGCAGCGACCTGAGCAGGCGCTTCATCCCTGCGCCTTCTCCGCGGGCTGCAGTTGCTCGATGCGGACCTTGCTGATGCGGCGGCCGCTCATCTCGAGCACCGTGATGCGGCGGCCCTCGTAGTCGATGATCTCGCCGCCCTCGGGAATGTGGCCAAGGCGCGTGAGGATGAATCCCGCAAGCGTTTCGACGCCGCCTTCGCGCGGAAGGCTCCAGCGCATCTGCATCTCCAGATCACGCAGGCTGACGCTGCCGTCGAGCACCATGCCTCCGGCAGCAGCGGTCATCACGTTGCGTGCTGCGATGTCGAACTCGTCTTCCAGTTCGCCCACAAGCTGCTCGATGGCATCCTCGACTGTAACCAGGCCAACTGTAAAGCCGAACTCATCGACCACGATAGCGATGTGCCGGCGGCGCTGCTGGAATTCGTGCAGCAGATCGAGCACTGGCTTGGTTTCCGGCACGACCAGCACCTCGCGCATCACCTGACGCAGACGCATGTCGCTGAAGGGCACGGCGGGGAGCTTTGTCGTCGCTGAGGCGCGAAAGTGCATCAGGCGGCTAATGTCTTTGGAGTAGACGATGCCGATGATGAACTCCGGCCCACGCGCCGGATCGTAGACAGGCACGCGGGAATGCTGCTCATCGATGATGCGAGCACTAGCGTCTTCCACGAGCATGTCCGCGGGAAGCGAAAAGATGCGCTGCCGCGGCGTCATGATCTCGCGCGTGGAGATTTCATCCACCTCCACGGCACGATGGATGAGCGCCTCCTGATACTCCGGCAGCATGCCCATCCGCCGCGCCGCCGTGGCCATCAGCTTCAGTTCCTCAGGAGAGTGCACGCCGCTTTCCTGCGTGAGTTGTGCACCGAAGAGACGCAGCACGAGCGTCGCCGACACATTCATCAGCCGCACGACCGGACGCGCGATGCTGATGAAGACGTCCATGGGAGCCGCGATGGCAACCGCCATCTGGTCCGCGCGGCGCAGAGCCAGGGCTTTCGGCACCAGTTCGCCGAGCAGTACTTCGAAGTACGTGATGAAGGCGAAGGCCAGCGGCACGGCAGCCAGATGCGCGTACAGCGGCGCATGCGGCAGGCCATGCATCCAGTTCTCGAAGATTCCGGCAATGGCCGGCTCGCCAAGCCAGCCGAGGGCGAGGCTGCAGATCGTGACGCCGATCTGAACAGCAGGCAGGAAGTCGCCGAGGTTCTCCTGCAGCCTGCGAACGATGCGGGCTCCCGGGCGGCGTTCGGCAATGAGCTGCTCGATCCTCGTCTCACGAACGCTGACCACGGCAAATTCGGCGGCGACAAAGAAGCCGTTGGCGAGGATCAGCACGACGATGGCGACGCCGTGGAAGAGGAGAAACTCCGACATTGGGAATCAGCGTATAGCGTATAGCGTTTAGCGTACAGGGGTACGCCTGCAGGCCGGAGGTGCCGAAACACTCCGAGGCATCGGCTATTTGTTCCCCGCGTCTGTCTCCCGGATGAACTGGGCGACGCGGTCGTGCAGCTGCTTGAGGGATTCCTGCTTCACGTACACCATGTGGCCGGATTCGTACCAGGCGTACTCGATGTTGGCGGCCAGCTTCTCGGGAATGGGCAGGTGCTTGTCCTCGTACTGAGCGGCATAGAACGGCGTCGCCAGGTCGTAGTAGCCGCCGTTGACCAGCAGCTTTAGACGCGGATTGGTGATCATCGCGGTCGCGAGATCGCGGCTCACGTTCACATATTCCGTGTTGCCGTTGTGCTTCATGTCCCACTCATGACCGCCAAAATCGGCCTCCGGCAGATACGTCTGCCCAGCCCCGTACTTCAACGTGCCGCGGACATACTCGTTGAAGAGGGATACGTAGGCGGAGGAGATTGCCGAGCTCTGCGGATCGTAGGCCGCCTCTTCGCCGAGCGGGTCGATGGAGGGGCTGGAGAAGCGGCTGTCGAGACGCCCCGTCGTCATGCCGCTCTCGTCCTGTAGCTCCTTTTCAAACTGGCCGCCGGAGATGCGCAGATTGCCCCGCATCAGGTAGTCAACCGGCAGTCCGGTGTATTGGTGTAACTTTTCTGCGATGGACTGCTTCTCGGCCTGGCTCAGGTCGGTTCCTTTCGCGAGCGCCTCGGTGTACGGACCCATCGCAAACTGCTCCACTTCCTTGAGGAACGGGTCGAGCGCCGACGGCTCCGGCTGGACCCGGTGATGATAACGAGCCGTGGCGGCGTAGGTCGGCAGCGCAAGCTCATAGGTCAGGTCGATGCCAGGGTTGCCGTGAGCCGCGTCGATATCGGTAGTGAAGTTGAAGATCTGCGACAGCAGAATGACGCCGTTCAGGTCGATGTTCTCTTCGTTCTCCAGAATGTTCGACAACACGGCGGACCGCGTCGTGCCGTAGCTTTCGCCAAAAATGTACTTCGGCGAATTCCAGCGGTTGTACTGCGAGAGGAACCGCTGGATGAAGCGGCCGAAGGCGTGGCCGTCCTGATCGATGCCCCAGAAGGCTTTCTCGGGATCTTTGCCGGTGAGTCGGCCGAAGCCCGTGCCGGGCATGTCCACGAAGACCAGATCGCTGACGTCAAGCAGTGATTCAGCGTTGTCCACCAGCTTGTAAGGAGCAGCTGGCAGATGCGTGTCCGCTTCAGTCACGACGTGCTTCGGACCAAAGGAGCCCATGTGCAGCCACACCGTCGAGCTGCCCGGTCCGCCGTTGTAGAGGAATGTGACTGGGCGCTGGTCGGGGTTAGCGTCCTTTTTGAAGTAGGCCACATAAAACATACGCGCTGTGGGTGGCGCCTCGGCAGGGTCCTTCGCCTGCGATACTTCGGCGGCGAGATTGGTGTCAGGCTGCGGCTTCCCATCGACGCTGAGTTGCGCGTCCTGTGCATTCGTTGCGCCAACAGTAATGGTGCCTGCGATCGCGTCATAGAGGATGTGCTGGCCACCGGCATCGACCGCACCCTGTGTGGTGACAGACTGCTGCAGGTTCTGCTGCGTTCCCTTATCGACGGATTTGTCGGTGGTCTTTTCGTCCGCGGCGCGCCCGTACAGCGGCGCGATCATCATCAGGGCAGAGAGAAAAAGCGTACAAGCAGGCTTGGACCGGCGCATCCATGGCTCCTGGTGGAAAAGGTTTCAAATCTGGGAAACGCTGATTATAGCGTGTTAGCGCAATCGCTGGCCCGTACAGCGGAAGTCGGAACCAAGGCAAAGAACGAGCGCCGCCAGCGAGGGCTGCACGGCGCTCTTCGGTTCATTGTCGCGAATTACTTGTTCGTCAGCGCTTCCACTCCGGGCAGCTTCTTGCCTTCGAGGAATTCCAGCGACGCTCCGCCGCCGGTGGAGATGTGCTTGATCTGATCGGCGACGCCGGCCTGCTTCACGGCTGCAACGGAATCACCGCCGCCGATGATGGAGATGGCGTTCCTGTTCGCCGCGACAGCTTTGGCGATCTTCGTCGTGCCGTTGGCGAAGGCCGGCATTTCGAAGACGCCCATCGGCCCGTTCCACACGATCGTCGCGGCTGCGGCAATCTCCTTCTCGAACGCGGCGATGCTCTTGGGGCCGATGTCCAGCGCCATCCACTCCGCCGGGAACGGTCCGTCGCCGGCAAACGTTTGCGTCTTCGCATCGGCGGCAAACTTGTCGGCGAGGATGTGATCGACCGGAAGCAGAAAGCGCACGCCGCGCGACTGCGCCTTCGTCAGGGCTTCTTTCGCGACGTCGATCTTGTCGGCCTCAAGCAGCGACTTGCCGACCTCCTGCCCTTTCGCCTTCAGGAACGTGTAGGCCATGCCGCCGCCGATGAGCAGCGCGTCGACCTTGCCGAGCAGGTTGTCGATGACGTCGATTTTGTCGGAGACCTTCGCACCGCCGAGGATCGCGATAAACGGCCGGGTGGGCGAATCGAGCGCCTGGCCGAGGTAGTTCAGCTCTTTTTCCATCAGCAGGCCCGCAGCAGACTGCTTCACAAAGTGCGTGATGCCTTCCGTCGAGGCGTGCGCGCGATGGGCGCTGCCGAAGGCGTCGTTCACGTACAGTTCGCAGAGCGACGCGAGCTTCTTCGCGAAGCCGGGATCGTTCGACTCCTCCTCGGCATGAAAGCGGAGGTTCTCAAGCAACAGCACCTGGCCGGATTCGAGCTGGCGCGCCATCTCGGTCGCGACGTCGCCGACGCAGTCCGGAGCGAACGCTACGTTGGTCTTGCTGCCGAGCTGATGATCGAGCAGCGTGCGCAGGCGGTCCACAACGGGACGCAGGCTGTACTTCAAATTGACCTTGCCCTTGGGGCGCCCAAGGTGGGAGGCGAGAATCAGCTTCGCCTTGTGACGCAGCGCGTACTCGATAGTGGGCAGTGTTTCTTTGATGCGGGTGTCGTCAGTGATCTCCGAGCCGTCGTCGGTGAGCGGCACATTGAAGTCCACGCGCATGAACACATGTTTGTGGGCGAGATCCAGATCGCGAATCGAAAGCTTTGCCATAGATGCCTCTTCTAGTGTTGCGGCGCGGAGCCGATGATTGCATCCGCCTCGATCTCCACACGCCACGACGGATTGAGCAGCGCGGCGACGACCACCATGGTCGCAGCGGGCCGTATGGTCCCAAAGAACTCCCCATGAGCGCGGCCGACCGCTTCCCAGTCATCCACGTGCGTGAGATACATGCGCGTGCGGACGACGTCTTCGAGGCGCGCGCCTGCCTGCTCCAGCGCGGTGCGCACGATTTCGAGCGCGTGACGGGTCTGCGTGGCGGCGTCGGTCGGCTCCGCGCCTACCGGAGCAGTTCCGGAGACAAAAACCGACTGACCGACACGTACCGCGCGGGAGAACCCGATGACCGGTTCGTACGGAGAACTGCCGGGAATGTTCTGTCGCATAGACGCTCCGCACATGGGGCCGCCCTGGCGGACCGCCCCATGCGAAGCTGCAGGTGGACTACAGACCCTTTTTCGCCAGGAAAAGGATCAGATCGCGAACGCGGTTCGAGTATCCCCACTCGTTGTCGTACCAGCTGATCACCTTCACCGACTGCCCGACGACCTTGGTCAGCGGCCCGTCAACGATCGAGGAGCGGGCATCACCCTTGAAGTCGCTGGAGACCAGTTCATTCGCATCGTAGCCGAGGATGCCCTTCAGCGGGCCGTCAGCGGCGGACTTCAGCGCATTGTTCACGGAGTCCTTGCTGACCGGCTTTTCAGCGGTGAAGGTCAGGTCAACAACCGAGACGTTCGGCGTTGGAACGCGAATCGCGAAGCCGTCCAGCTTCCCTTCCACTTCGGGGATGACCAGCTTCAGCGCCTTGGCCGCGCCGGTCGAGGTGGGAATCATGGAGAGGGCTGC
>DASYYN010000103.1:0-9716 GCA_035933815.1 Acidobacteriaceae bacterium | reverse complement strand
GACGCAGGCGGATTCTCCGGTGATTCACGATCTGCAGTCGCTGGATGAAAATTCTCAGGTGTTCCAGCAGCTGAACTCGATGGATCAGCAGCAGGACGACGGCGGTAACGGGGCCAGCAGTCTGTAAGGCAATGAGGGACGTTTACGGCGAGAGAAGGTTGCAGAACATCGCCGGACAGGTGTCGGCTTTTGATCTGCCATGGGGAGCAGAACGATGAACGCGGGAAACAGGATATGCGTGCAGGGAAGTGAGCGGCGCTCGGTTGTCGGGCGTGTGCGCCACGCGCTCCTGTGTGTTCTGATCCCGGCACTCTCCTTTGCTATTCCGATGTGGGGCTTTGGGCAGCGGCAGCGTTCCTCGCCGCCGCCGCGATCTGCTCCGTCACGTTCTGCTCCGGCAAGGCCGGCTCCTGCAGGGCCGGCGCCGCAGCCGCAGAACACGCGGCCGGTGCGCCCCGGCAACAGCGGCACGCTCTACCGTTCCGTTCCCAGTTATCCCCCGGCGGCGAACTCATTCCGTCCCGCGCCGAATTCGGTGATGCGTCCCGGAACCAGCGGGTCGTTCCATACCGGGCAGGAGCACCTGCCGCAGTGGATGCAGCAGCACCAGAACCTGCCGCTGAGCCAGCAGGAGAACCAACTGCGCAGCATGCCCGGATTCAATCGTCTGAGTCCGGATCAGCAGCAGCGTGCGATGAATGGCTTGCGGACCCTGGATGCACGGCCTCCTGCCGAGCGGCAGAGAATGATGGCGCGCCAGGAGATGTTCGAGCGGCTTTCGCCCCAACAGCGGCAGGACGTGCGTTCGTCGGCCCAGACAATGCGGTCGTTCCCGCAGGACCGGCAGCGCCAGATGACTTCGGCCTTCAACGACCTGCGCCGGCTCCCGCCCAATCAGCGCGACGCGGTGCTGAACTCGGCGCGCTTCTCGCATGAGTTCTCGCCCGAAGAGCGGCACGTGTTGGGCAATCTGCTGTCCGTCGAGCCGTATCAGCCGAACAACTACTGAGCGGCCTTAGCTCCGGAAGAAATTCCTCGCCAGGAAGAGCACATTCGCCGGACGCTCCGCGAGGCGGCGCATGAAGTACGGATACCACTGTTCGCCGAAGGGCACGTAGACCCGGACGCGGTAGCCGTCCTGCACCAGATTGCGCTGCAGGTCGCGGCGGATTCCGTACAGCATCTGAAATTCAAAGCTGCCGCGGTCGATCCGTTCGGCTGCCGCGAACTCCTTCGTCGCCCGGATCATCGCCTCGTCGTGGGTGGCGATGCCGTGGTAGATGCCGCTCTTCAGCAGCATCTTCATCAGCGCGACGAAGTTCTGGTCCACTTCCTTCTTGTCGGGAAAGGCGATCTCCGGAGGCTCCTTGTAGGCGCCTTTGCAGAGGCGGATCCGGATCCCGTCGGAGAGCAGGGCGGCGATGTCCTGCTCACTGCGCCGGAGGTAGGCCTGGATCACGATGCCGACGTGTCCACGGTTCTTCGGGACGGCGTGCAGCCGGCGCACAAGATCGATGGTGGCCTGGGTGTAGGGCGAGCCCTCCATATCGACACGGACAAAGGTGTTTGCCTCCACCGCTTGCCTCACCAGCCCGGAGACGATCTCGCAGGCGAGCGGCTCCCCCAGGTCCATGCCCATTTGCGTCAGCTTCAGGCTGACGTTGGCGTTCAGCAGCGCAGCGGAAATGTCGTCGAGCAGCGAGTGGTAGATTTGTGCCGCCTGGCGGGCCTGTTCGGGGCTGGAGACGTTCTCGCCGAGGCTGTCGAGCGTCGTCGAGAGGCCCTGCCGGTCGAGGGCCCGGGCGACGGCCAGCGCGTCCTCAATGCGGAAGCCCGCCACGAACCGGGAGGACATCCGGCGGCCCAGCGAAGAATTTTCAGCGAATCGCCGGAGCCGGGAGTTGGCGGAAAGGGCGATAAAGGCAGAGCGCAGCAGAGCCATTTCTCTCCGAATCAGGCAAACACACAGTTCCCGAACAGGAATCAGAACAAACAGACAATTCTTGCATATCGCATGGGTTGCCCTGTGGAAGAATTTATGGAATTGTTGCGCGATTTGGCGCAATTTGAGGCACAATAGAGGTGTTAGCCTACTGGTAACCGAACTTACCGCTTCGGTCTCTCAACAGAACGTTGAGTTGTGGATAACGTTGCCCTCCTGTACTGCATCTTAATGGGACGATCAGTAAACCAAGCAGTACTGTGGCCGATGTTCTTCCTATCAGGAACATTGCAGCGCTCTCAGGACCTTTACGTCGGATCTCGCTAGCGCATAGGAGCAAATTCATGGTCAGTCATTGCGCAAATCCGAAATGTGCCAAGCCCCTGCATTACTTGAGGGACGGGCGAGTATTCGTGTTTGACGTGCCGGATACGATCGGGGCCGCCGGTGCCACGCGTATGCGGCATATCGAGCACTTCTGGCTCTGCGGAACGTGTTCTCAAACGATGGCAATGCAGCAGTCGAGCGAGGGTGTGCGCCTGGTACTCCGGACGCCCACGCAGATGCGCGCTGCCGCGATGGTCGCGTCCGCCGCTCTGGCATCGTAAACTTCAGGATTACGTCCCTTCGTAAAGAAAGGCGCCCCTCAGGGCGCTTTTTTAGTCTAAAAATGAAACGCTTTTCAGCAATCGATTTACCCTCCAACTGAATCGATTTAATCACTCTGGCCCATTTGACCATTGGGAGTACCCGCCCCTATAGTTAGAGCAATGAGTTTCTGTCTCACCTCGGTCCGCTGTTGCGCTTGTTGTTGCGCGCTGTGCCGGACTTGTGGGTTTGAGACGCCGTAGCAGATTCCCAACCACCCATAAGACCGCGCTGCAGCTTCCACGCTGGCGCGGTTTTTTATTTGCCCAATCGAGACAGGAGAGCACATGGGGTTCAGCGGAGTTGTCGGCCCGGAAACAGACGTCAGCCAGGCGGCCGCCTGGCCCATTCCCAGCCCTGAAGTGAAAAGCGGGCGGCTGACGCACATGCAGCTGCTGGAAGCGGAGAGCATCGCCATCATCCGCGAGGTCGCAGCCGAGTTTCAGAAGCCGGTGATGCTCTATTCAATCGGCAAGGACTCGTCGGTGATGCTGCGCCTGGCGCAGAAAGCCTTCTACCCCGGCCCCATTCCGTTCCCGCTGCTGCACGTCGACACCGGCTACAAATTTCGGGAGATGCTGGAATTCCGCGACCGCTATACCGCCGAACTGGGGCTCAAGCTGATCGTCTGGCGGAATGAGGAGGCGCTGGCTGCCGGCGCCAATCCGTTTGCGCTGGGAACGCAGCGCTGCTGCGGACTGCTGAAGACCCAGGCCTTGCTCGACGGCCTCCGGGCGCACGGCTTCGACGCAGCCTTCGGCGGAGCGCGGCGCGACGAGGAGAAGTCGCGGGCTAAGGAGCGGATCTTCTCCTTCCGCGACAAAGCCGGCCAGTGGGATCCGAAAAACCAGCGGCCGGAGCTGTGGAGCCTCTTCAACGGCCGTATCGGCCCGGGGGAAAGCATCCGGGTCTTTCCTTTGTCGAACTGGACCGAGCTGGATATCTGGCACTACATCCACCTCGAAAGCATCCCCATCGTCCCGCTCTACTTCGCGAAGGAGCGCCGCATGCTGGTCCGCGGCGACAGTCTTATCCCGCTGGAGCAGCCCTTCGTCAAAGGCCTGCCTGGCGAGGAGCAGTGGGTGAAGTGCCGGCTGCGTTCCCTGGGCTGCAGTCCGTGCACCGGCGCGATCCGCTCCGACGCCGATACGGTGCCGAAGATTATTGCCGAGCTGATGGCGATGCGGAATTCCGAGCGGGCCAACCGCGTCATCGACCATGACCAGGACGGCTCCATGGAAATCAAGAAGCGCGAGGGGTACTTCTGATGGCGATTCTCGAGAACCCGATTCCGCCCATTGACCTTGGCATCGAGCAGGTGCTCGAAGCGGATCGCCGCAAGGACCTGCTCCGCTTCAGCACCGCAGGGAGCGTGGATGACGGCAAATCCACGCTGATCGGGCGCATGCTCTACGACTCGCGCAGCGTGTACGAAGACACGATCAAGTCCGTGACGAAGGATGCGGCCATCGACTTTGCGCTGCTCACCGACGGCCTGCGTGCCGAGCGCGAGCAGGGCATCACCATCGATGTTGCATACCGCTACTTCGCCACGCCGCGGCGCAAATTCATCATCGCCGACACGCCAGGTCACGAGCAGTACACGCGCAACATGGCGACCGGCGCGTCGACCGCCGATGTGGCTATCGTGCTGGTGGACGCACGCAAGGGCATCCTCGATCAGACGCGGCGGCATGCCTCGATTGCGGCGCTGCTGGGCATTCCGGTGGTGGTCGCGGCTGTGAACAAGATGGACCTGGTCGGCTTTTCCGAAGAGGTGTTCAGGCGCCACCGCGAAGCGCTGCAGGCGCTGGCCCGGCAGCTCGACATTCCGGAGATGGTTGCGATCCCGGTCAGCGCGCTGGACGGCGACAACGTCGTGCATCCGAGCAGCCGTACTCCGTGGTACGAGGGCCCGACCCTGCTCGAGTTCCTGGAGACCGTGCCGCTGGCGATCGAGCACTCGCGCACTGGGTTCCGTCTGCCCGTGCAGCGAGTGATCCGGCCGCATCAGGATTTCCGCGGCTTTGCCGGCCAGATCGCCGCCGGCACCGTGCGCCCCGGCGATGAAGTGATCGCCCTGCCCTCCGGCATTCGCAGCCGAGTGCGCAGCATCTCGACCTGGGACGGAGACCTGCCGCAGGCGCGTGCGCCGCAGTCCGTTACGCTGACGCTGGAAGACGAAGCGGATATCAGCCGCGGCGACATGATCGCGGCCGTCGATGCGCCTCCGCGAAAGGCGAGCCGGCTTGAAGCGACCCTGGTCTGGATGCAGGCGAAGCCGCTGCGGCCGGGAACGACGTATCTGCTGAAGCACACCACGCAGACCGTGCGGGCGCGCGTCGCGGAGATCCGGTCGCGCCTCGACATCGAGCACCTGCGGCACGGCGCCGCCGACGCGCTCGATCTGAACGCGATCGGCACCGTGGTTCTGGAGACGAGCCGTCCGCTGCTGGCTGATCTGTACCGCGATAACCGTTCGACCGGCAGCTTTATCCTCATCGATCCGGCGGATCACGCCACTGCCGGCGCGGGCATGATCCGCGAGATTCTCTTAGGCGAACCGGACCAGCACGTACGCGGCGCGCTGCTTCAGCTGAGCGATGCCGGAGTCGCCGGCGAAGTGGAAGAACGGCTGCTCGCGGCCGGAGCGCTCGTCGTCCGCACGCGCGTCAGCGAGCGCGAGCGACTGCTGCCGCTGCTGCTGGCCGGAGCGGTGGTGATCGCCGACCACGGCCCATCAGAAGCCGCGCGCATCACCGTCGTCGATCATGGCGCGGAGACGACCTTCGAGCCGGCCGCGAATGCTGACGCGATCCTCGCCGAACTGCAGGCAGCCGGAGTGATTTCAGAAACAGGAGAAGGTGTCCAGTGAGCCTTGCCGAGCAGTTGCAAACCCGAGCCGACGTAGCGCGTGACTTTCTGCGCGTTCGCCTGACCGGCGCAACGGATGTATGCGTGACCAGCAGCTTCCAGGCTGAAGACATGGTCGTGCTGCATCTGGTGCGCGCATTCCTGCCGGAGGTGCCCGTGATCTTTCTGGAAACGGGCTATCACTTTCCGGAGACCCTCGCCTATCGCGACCGCATGACCTCCGCCTGGGGGCTGAACCTGACCAACGTTTTTCCGGAGCGAACCGTCCCGGAGCAGGAAGCAGAGTTCGGGATCCTGCACCAGACCGCGCCCGACCAGTGCTGCAGGCTGCGCAAGGTTGGCCCGCTCTTCCGCGCGCTGGAAGGATACCGCGTGTGGGTCACAGGGCTGCGGCGCGAGCAGTCGAAGTCGCGGGCGTATCTCCAGCTTGAGGAGACTTTCGTGCTGCCTTCCGGCCACAGCCTCCACAAGCTGAATCCGCTCGCCGAGTGGTCCACACGCGACGTGTGGCACTACGCCGAAGAGCACGGCATTCCGCTGCTGCCACTCTACGAACTTGGCTACAGCAGCATTGGCTGCGCGCCGTGCACCAGCCTGCCCAGCGATCCGAACGATCCGCGGTCAGGCCGCTGGAGCGGGCAGAAGCTGGAGTGCGGGATTCACATCCAGGAACAGTAAGCAGGAGTCAGGAATCAGAACTCAGGCAGGACTGCACCTGCGAGCAGGCTCTCCAACACGTCCTCCGCACCATAGCTGCTCGCGCCGGCGGGCAGAAAACGCGCGATCTCTGGGAGATCGTCGCCGGCGGTGACGAGCGGCGGTTCCACATGGCGACCGCAGCGCACCTGCGAGTGCCCGATGTTGGCCATCAGAGCATTGCAGAGACACTTGCGTCCTGCCGCGGCTTCGGCCTTTCCCCCTTTAGCCAGATAAAGCGACAGCGGCTCCGCGGGGCAGCGGTACGCGATCTCTCCGTTGTCGGCGCGATAAACCTCCCGCAGGAATCCAAGATCGCAAATGTGGGGACGCGCGGCGAACACCGCATCGTCCGAGCAGGTGCCCTCGAGACGCGCCACTTTGAAGGGGAATCCGGTTGGCGAAGCGAGCGGATCGGTGAAGATTTCGGCTTCCCCGCGCTCTGCCTTTGCGAGGAGCGCCTGTTTCAGGTCATCGCGGAGACCGGACTCGCGGGTAAATGCAAACGCTGTTCCCACCTGAACTCCGGTAGCGCCCTCAGCCAGCGCTTCTCTCAGCTTTGCGGCGGACCCGTATCCGCCGGCCAGCCAGAACGGCACGTTCAGCTCGCGCAGTTTTTCCAGGTCGACGCGATCCCGTTCGCCGTAGATGGGCTCGCCCTTCGCATCCAGCTGCAGCTTGCCACGCGGAGGGGCATTGTGTCCGCCCGCGGTGCGCGTCTCGACAATCAGCCCATCCACTTTGCCGCTGGCCTTGCGGAGCATGGTCGTGGCGAGGGTGTTCGAGGAAACAATCGCCAGAAATGCAGGCCGGCGCAACGGCGGGAGACTGCGGTCCGCGTAGTCCCGCGGATCGAAATGCATCGTCGTGTCATCGCCTTCGCCCGCCCCGCTGAGGTGCAGCGAATACTCGACGGCCTGGTGTTCGGCCAGCCGATCGAGAACGCCCGGCACCTGCAGGGGAATGCCCGCGCCCATCAGAACGTAGCCGACGCCCGCGAGCATCGCTCCGTACATGGAAGGCAGGTGCGGTAGCTGAATTTTCTCGAGGTAATTGATGCCGACTGCATTGCTGTGCCCCTCGCGCGCAAGAAACACTTCGACGAAGTTGGCGACGATGCATAGTTCAACCAGTTCCCGCGGCTCGTCTTTCTCGTGCAGCGGCGTCGCTCGATACGGCGCCGATGCAGCTTTGCCTTCGGGAACGTAGTATTCGCGAACGACGCGGTCCGCCATCTCGCGAAAGGGAAAGGCTTCGAGGGCGCGACGCATGTGCCCCTCGGGATCTCCGTCCTGGAGCCGTCGCGCGAGAATCGCATCCAGCGCCGTGCCGGAAACCACTCCCAGCTGTCCCAGGCGGGAGACAGACTGGGCAAGACGCCAGCTCGAAACGCCTGCGCCCATGCCGCCCTGGATAATCACTGGATATTTGTGCATGCCCCAAGATGGTTTCACCTCAGGGCCTGGAGGGAGTGTCGCAGAACTGTAATACCTGGTTCTGAACCATGTATTTGCAAACCTAAGTAATGTGTTCGGGGGAGTTCGGGCCAGTTCCGCAAAAAAAGGGCCGCAACGAGGAGCGGCCCCGCTCAGAAGCTCGTCTTTCTAATTCCCGATCACCGGCCAGTCATTGACCCAGTTCAGATTCTTCAGCCACATGTACATCGCGCCGTTTTCGTTCATCTTGAGCGCGTGGAAGATGATCATGCTGTCGCCGTTGCTCGCGTCGAGGTAGGCGGTGGCGCCGCCGGTGCCAACCCAGGTCGAGTCGCTCTGCAGCAGCACCGTGCCGCCACCCTTCATCATCGGCGTGCCGCTCTCATCCACAAACGGACCATGCGGACTGGTGGAGCGTCCCACCGCTTCCTTGTAGTTGTCCGTGGCGACGTCCTGATTGCAGCAGTAGTCCACCGAAACGAAGAGGTAGTAGTAGTCGCCGTGGTGCACGAGCGAGGCGCCCTCGATGGGATCGATGGGCACGCCCGGCCGCGTTGCCAGGTTGTAGCGCGTTGAGTCGCCGGCCAGCAGCATGCCGGTTGCGGGATCGATCTCGCGCTGCTTGATGCCGCTCCAGTAGCTGCCGTAGGTGATCCAGATCTGGCCGTCGGTATCGACCAGGATGTTGGGATCGATGGCGTTGAAGTCGTTGCCTGGATTCGACTCGAGCACCTCGCCGCGGTCGATCCATTTGTAGCTGGGATCGGTAGGATCGAGCGTCGTGTTCGTTACCAGGCCGATGACAGACTGCTGCGATCCGAGCGTCGAGCCGGCGTAGTAGACGTGGTATTCGCCGTTGAAGTACGAGACATCCGGCGCCCAGATACCGATAATGCCCGGCACTTTCGCCAGCACCCAGGAGGGCATGGCCCTAGGGAAAATGCTGCCGCAGGAGGTCCAGTTGATCTTGTCCTGCGAGCACCGGATAGGCAGGTAGTTGCTCGGAGGCAGTCCGATCACATCGGTGGTGAATGCGTAATAGGTCGAGCCCTGGCGGATGATGCTGGGATCGTGAACCGGCTGGGTGTCGCCTGTGAGGGAATAGCTGGTAAGAGGATCAGCCTGGGATGAAAACGAAATGTTGCCTTCGACGGCGGATCCGGAGGCATGAACAGAACTGGCGCAGCCACACGCCCACAGCAGGGATGCGGAAAGCAGACACAAGCCCGCCGTCCGCGCAAAGCGAGGCATACAGAGAGGGAAACCTTTCCGGGAAATCTGTACGCACGATAACCGATGTTTACCGAGGAAGCAATATATTTCTTGTGACGGTCAGCATCGGCCAACTCGCTTCACGACCGGCGGAAGCGGCGCAGTCCTGTTGCCGCGGCGGCTGCGGCGGTCAGCTTGAGAATGTCGCCCGGCAGGAACGGCGCGACCGCCAGCACGAAGACTGTCCCGGCGGACTGATGGGTGACGATGCCCAGCCAGGCCGCTCCGGCGAGCAGGATGAGCAGGCTGGCGAGAGCAGCCGCGGCGAGCGACGGGGCGAATCCTCCATGGCCGATACGGCGGCGCAGGACGCCGGCCAGCGCAGCGGCTGCCGGATAGGAGAGCAGGTACCCGCCGGTGGGCCCGAAGAGGTGCAGGAATCCGCCCGTTCCGACCGGACTGAATACCGGCAGGCCGGCCATTCCTTCAATCAGATAGAGCACGAGAGCCGAGGCGGCCAATCCGGGCGAGAGCACCAGGCCCAGAAAGAGCACGGCGAAGGTCTGCAGCGTCAGGGGAACCGGCGTGAACCACAGCGGTATCGACACATGCGCGCAGATGGCAACCAGCAGCGATCCGAGAACAACGACGGCACCGCGGCGGGCGACGACACTGGCTCGCGACTGCGGAAGGGCTACCGCTTGCTGGGGTGACGGGACACTCGATGCAGGATTCATATCGGCTCCGGAACTAGACAGATTCGTCGTGGTGCTCGGATTGGGAGCGGTTTCCGCGGCGGTGCTGGACGATGTGGCGCGTAACGGCGACAGCCGTCCAAACCAGCGCTACCGTGCACAGCAGGTAAATGCCGTAAAGAACCAGCACAGGAGAGAGGATAACAAACGGGG
>DASYYN010000085.1:0-40436 GCA_035933815.1 Acidobacteriaceae bacterium | reverse complement strand
GACCTGCGCCAGCTCCACAGGCTTGTAATGATCGAAATCGAGCCAGGTCTTCGTGTCGGTCCCCCACGTGTGCTCGGGCTCCAGAAGCACTTTGCGTAGCAACGCCACATCCGTCGCGTCTCCCTGGCGGAATGCGCCCTGCGCGATCCACTTGCGGCGTAACCGAGCGACCTCCCGATAGCGCGCCAGTTTCAGTGGGTCGCTGGCCACGCCATAAATCCAGGTGTCGCCAATCTCCTGTGTCACCACGGGCAGATGACCGCGGAAGGGCTGCACCGCGTTGGCAATTTCAGTCAAGCCCGTCGCCGTGATCTGCGCGTTGGGAAAGCGCTGGGCCAGTTCCGCGTAGATTTCATCGATTTCCTGCGGCTTGTGCGGTCCGCTGTTGTCTCCGCGTACGACGATGGCAATCGCCAGATCGCTTCCGGGCACGCGGGCGATGTCTCCGTACTCGTGGTGATACATCATCACCAGGCTTCCACCCCGCGTGTCCTGCCAAACGAAAAACAGCGGCACATCAGCCGGATGGCTGCCGCCATTCACGCCGATATCAAGAAACGTGACGCCATGCGCAGCGAGCGGCGCGATCAGTCCGCGCGTGTGTCCGGGAACATCCGTCATCTTGGCCCCGGTGGTCTTCGTCCCAAAGCGCCGGTCGAGAGAATCCGACAGCGCCAGGCTGCCGGCGATCATCGATTCGTCGATGAGTTCGGTCTGCCAGCTAAACGGAAGCGCGTGCCAGGCAATATCGCCGCGACCGATGGCCTGCTCCATGCTCTTTCGGTCAGCTGCGTTCGCCTGTTCCAGGTACTCAAACAGCAGCCACGATCCCGTCGTCCACACATACCTGTGATTGCCGGCCTGGCGCATCTGCTGCGCCGTGGCAATCGCTTCAGGAAAATACTGCTGGAAATAACGCGCGATGACGTGCGCCTGGGTGTCGATGAATCCGGCATCGAAGTGACACTTGAACATCGCCAGCACGCGCCGGACTTCCGGATCGGGCGCCACGGCCGGCTCTGTCGGCTGCTGTGCAGCAGTCGCCTTCGGAAGCCGGCAAAAGGACGCGGCTCCTGTCGCCAGCATCGATCGGATGAATTGCCGCCGCAGCATCTTCAGTCCCCTGCTCTATGCGAATCGGGTCTTCTTCCACAGCATCCAGCCGCATCCGCCGCCAATGATCAGCAGGATCACGGTGAGCACAATGGCAGCCGGCATCTGCAGCGCCACATCAGGGACGCGCGCCCACATGCCTGACCAAATGAAGATCGCCAGCGCCGCAGCGACGATCAGGTAATCCCACCAGCGCCGGACGGACTCGTTCGACGCGTGCTCGACGCCGCTGTGGGCGCGCAGCGTGCTGTCGAACTCGAGCTCGTAGCGATCGCACTCGCGGCGCACGGCGCGTACCGCAGCATCGGCTTCGGCGGTCGAAGCCGTTGCTCCGGCGATCAGCATGGCGCCAAGAATCATCACGCCGGAGGCGGCCAGCGCCAGCAGCCGCGTCGACCCGCGCAGGTGCGACAGTTCGCCGAACACCAGCACGCCCCACGCGAATCCCCAGAGCTGGTTCGTGTTGCTGAGCGGAATAGCGCGGCTGATGCCGACATACTTCGTTGCGTACTGCTGGAAGAGATCGCCGATGACCCAGCAGAATCCGCCGAGCAGAAGCCACAACACCGAAGGCCGCATCGCATGCAGCTCTCGCCCAAGCGAGAGAAGGCTGCCGGGCAGCACCGCACCCAGGAACAGCATCGTGCCCACTTCGCCGAACGTGAAAATCGTCACGAACGACAGCGGATTCATTCCCGTCAGGTATGCCTTGCGATAGGGCACGTACATAGTCCCCCAAAGCAGCCCCGCCCCCAGTGCCGCCGCGATGCCGCGCATCGCCACACCCGGCGTTCCCAGGGAATGCACGGAAAGCATGGAGAGCACAACCGATCCGCCAATGATCGCTGCGGCGCCGCCAAGCACGCGCATCCAGTTCCGCGCCGACGCGCCGTCGAGTTCATGAAAAAGCAGCCAGCCCCAGAAGATGCCCACCAGGCTGTTCGTGTTCCAGAGGGGAAAAGCAATGGACAGGCCAACGTTGCGGATCGCATAGATCGTGAGCGTATTCGCGACCGCCCACAGGCTGCCGGCAAGCACCGCCCAAAGCATCAGATGGGGCCGCTGCCGCAGGTCGCGCACCACGAAGTCCGTGCCCTTCATCGCTACGGGAAGCGTCCAGCGCGCCAGAAAAACGCCAATCACCATGCAGAAGGAAATGGCGAATGGCGAGAATCCGGAGGCGACCAGACGGGCAGGCGCCTCTGCAGCTCCCAGCCACGCGCCCGCGGCAAACGCGCACGCCGTGCCCAGCCCGTATCGCGCAAACGGAACCGTGGCGTGCTCTTCAGATGCGACGAGAACGGGCGAGGGTCTGCGGGCTGGATTCGTGCTCACCAGGATTGCTCCGCCGGCCCGGGATGCGCCGGTGCTCCATCATACGGGATTGCCTGAATTACCAGTCGAGCTGATCAGGGAAGTATTCCGCGACCAGGTCCTCGTAGTAGGGGCGCAGTTCCTTGATCTGCGGCTTGGCTGCCCCTTTGGAATAGAGGTCGTAGGGATTGAATTTCCGCACCCACTCGAACATCTTCTCGTCGTGCGCTGTCATGAGATGCCGGTACGCGCCGTGCTTGTGCGCCGGATAGAACGAGTGATACCGCAGCATGTACTGTGCCGGCTGTGGCAGATATTTCCGGGTGACGCGGTAGATGTATTCATCATGTCCCCAGGACAGGTGCACCTTGTCCAGCCCGCAGTTCGGCTCATAAATGCCATGGAGGGTCTGGTACTCCGGCACGCGCGAATCAGGGTTCAGCGCGAAGTACTCGGGAAAGACGATCTGATCGGACCAGGCGCATCCTACCGGGAACGTATCGCCGACAACCGCCCATTGCGGCTCTCCGTAGAGGCACAGCACCTTGCCCAGATCGTGCACAAATCCGGCGAGAACCATCCAGCGCGGGTGACCGTCTTTGCGAATCGCCTCCGATGTCTGCAGCAGGTGCTCCATCTGCGACAAGTCGGTATCCGGATCGCTGTCGTCGATCAGCGTGTTCAGATACTCGACGGCTTCCCAGATGCTCCGCTTGCCACGCGAAAGCGAGCCGTACTCGCGTTCCTTCTCGAGGACGAAGGCCAGCGTCTGGCCGGCGTGGTTCTGGCGATAAAACTCGGCGATCGGAGTATCGGCCTTGTACTTTCGGAACTCCGACTCGTCTTTGCCTTCGCGATAGCGGCCGGCGACGTAATCGTCCCACTGATCGACGTGCTTCAGCGGTGCCTGGGGTATCTCATGGGCGGCGCTCATCGTCATCTCCTCAACAAAATTCACGTTACCGCTAACGTTTAGCACCCGCGGACCACGACATGCAAGCCGAATGCGCGCATTTTCGGAATCTGCCCGGCAGGATCATGCGCCTCAGGAACTTGCGCCAACACGAAATCCGCGGCCGGTCACCAAACCCATCCGCAGCAGCGCTTCAGACCGCAACCTACCCCCGCCCCCTGACTGCCTGGCGCGTGCCTGCTGCTACCGAAGACGCGCGTACGATCAGTGTCGGTTCAAGTTTGATGTGACGCGGCGCGCACGCGCGGTCCTGCATCAGTTCCAGAGCAAGCCGGCCTGCCGTTTCTCCGAGTTTGCCCGTGGACTGATCGATCGACGAGAGCGGGATACGGAGATACCCGGAGTAACGCAGATTGCCGCAACCTACAAACGCGATCTGCTCAGGGATAGAAAGACCTGCTTCGGTCGCCGCCTGCATGGCTCCAATGGCAGTAAGGTCGTTGTAGCAGAACAGGGCATCGGGACGCGGTCTGCGCCGCAGCAATGCCCGCATCCCGGCATATCCGGCGGATTCGCCTGCCTCTTCCACCCGCGCATTCGCAATCACATACCCCTTCAGCTCCTCGCGCTGGCGCTCAGCGAGTGCAGCTCGATACCCGCGCAGGCGGTCGATGCCGGGAGAGAGTTCCGGACCGGCAATGTGAGCGATACGGCGTCGTCCGATCGCCAGCAAATGCTCCGTCGCCAGCATGCCGGCCCGATAGTCGTCGGTCCCTACGAAGCTGGCCTGCAGATGCGGAAAGTCTCGGTCAACCAGAATGAACGGGGTGCGCTGATCCTCGACACCATAGAAGCCGTGCAGCGCCGTTTGGCACGACGCGATCAGCAGCGCGTCGACTCCGCGCGCCAGCACCGCGCGAATCTCCTGCTTCTCGATCTCCGGATCTTCCTCCGAGGAGGCCAGGATCAGCCCGTAATTGTGCTGCCGCAGAACGCCGCTGAGCGACTTCGCAAATTCGGCAAAGAAGGGATGCAGCAGATCGGGAACAACGAGCCCTACGATCCAGGTCTTCCCGCTGGCGAGGCCGCGCGCCAGCATGTTGGGCCGGTAATTCAGCTCAGCGATGCGCTTCAGTACCCGCTGCCGGGTCTTCTCGCTGATGTCGCTGGCGCCACGCAATGCCTTGGATACGGTGATTGCGGAAACACCCAGATCGCGCGCGATGTCTTTGAGCCGAATCGGCATTTGCAAGTCCCTGCACGGCAGCCACGGAGCCGTCAAGAAGCTCCCGCACGCATTTTGTCACAACAGACGCGGTTTTCCGGCCACGATGCCGTCGAGGAGGCGAACGCCGGATGCCGCGAACATGTCCAGGCGACCCCAACTGTGCTCAGCTCTTCCCTGCTGCCTCTCCCCTTGCAAATTACGTTAGCGATAACGTATGGTGGTCGCCGTCCAGGAACGAGCCAGTTATCGAAAGCTTTCTGCTGAGATCTGAGTTGAACCGCCTGCCGAGAAGAGAAGCGGTGGTCCCGTCCACCCTGTGCCGGACGCGCATCGCTGCTTTTCTTCTCTTTTTTGTGGGATTCACGCTGGCGCACGGACAGCCGTCCGGTTCCCCAGCGGAGCACAATACATCCAGCCCGGACCTGGTCCTGCAGGGGGATGTGCGCGGATCGCAAAATCATACCTACGTCGAAGTTCCTTTCCATGTCCCGCCTCAGGTGCATCGGGTCACCATCAGGTTCGCCTACACGCAAAAAGAGCAGCACACCGCGCTGGATCTGGGCCTGCTCGATCCGTCTCAACTGCGCTGCTGGAGTGGCGGAAACAAGTCCGTGCTGACTGTGGCGCTCTCCGATGCCACCCCATCCTGCCAGCCCGGAGCAATCCCGTCCGGCGAGTGGAACGTGCTCATCGGCGTGCCGAATATCCGCCGCGCCGTCACATCGCATTACACGATTCAGGTCTTCTTCACGCGCATTGACGCGGTTGCGAAACAGCC
Organism: Acidobacteriaceae bacterium; assembly: GCA_035933815.1. Taxonomy (GTDB): domain Bacteria; phylum Acidobacteriota; class Terriglobia; order Terriglobales; family Acidobacteriaceae; genus Palsa-343. The sequence goes on along the minus strand of DASYYN010000085.1, from coordinate 35,090 downwards.
CGACTTCCTGCGCGAGCCGTTGCGCAGCGGGCCCGCCTGGTACCGCGGGGACCTGCATATGCACACTGCACACAGCGACGGGCAATGTCCCAGCCAGACCGGCAAATTGGTGGGCTGCCCAGTCTATTTCACGGTCGACGCGGCGGCGCGCCGCGGCCTGGATTTCATCGCCATCACCGACCACAACGCTACGTCGCAGTACGACGCCATGCGCGAACTGCAGCCGTACTTTGACAAGGTCCTCCTCATCCCCGGCCGCGAAATCACGACGTTTTACGCACACCTGAATTTTCTGGGCTCGGCAGAATATCTTGACTTCCGCCTCGGCACACCGAAGGTGCCGACGATGAACGCGCTCATTCGCGATGCGCTGCGAGTCGGCGCGCTGGTCTCGATCAATCATCCCGCAGCGCCGAGCGGCGAAGCCTGCATGGGCTGCGGCTGGACCCCGGCCGAGCCCGTCGACATGCACCTGCTCACCGCGATCGAGGCCATCAACGGAGGCACCAACTCCGTCGCTTTCTGGGAAAAGCAGCTCAGCCTTGGGTATCGCCTCACCGGGATCGGCGGCAGCGATAATCACCGCGGCACGCGGCCGCTCGACCAGCCTCAGGCGATCGGCCGGCCGACAACAGTCGTCTATGCCTCGGAGCTCTCTACGCCTGCGATTCTCGACGGCATTCGCTCCGGGCGGGTATTCATCGACCTCACCGGATCCCATGATCGCCTCGTTAACGTGACGGCACAGGCCGGTGGTTCCGCAGCGCAGATGGGCGGCGACCTGAATGCGCCCACAGCAGCAGATGTCACCGTTCATGTGCACGTCGATGCCTGCTCAGGCGCGACGGCAGCTCTGATCGTCGATGGTCAGGAGCCGGTGCGCGCTCAGACCATCGACGCAGCAAATCAGGATCTGAATTTTCAGTGGAAGTCTGACGGCGCGCGCCACTGGCTGCTTGCTGAAATTCGGGACGCCGGCGGCCGACTGTTGCTGCTCAGCAATCCCGTCTACGTGAACTGGCAGCAAGCGCACAAACCGGCCCAGCGCTAGCGGCCGGTACTGTCGCCCATTGGTTTGCTGTTCACCAGGCCCGATGGCGGCCTATCCGCCTTTGCCGATCCCCAATCCTTGTTGGGTCGGCTGCCCATCCGAAAGCGCAGTTCACCGCCTTTCACGATATCGGCGTGTGTGAACCACGACCGCGTCAGTTCTCTTCCATTCAAATCCGCACTCTGAATGAACATATTCGTGGGAGAATTGTTTTCCGCAACGATCGAGAACGTGGTTCGGCTCTCCGGGTTATGGATTTTCGCTCGCTGCACCAGCGGGCTGCCGATGATGTACACACCCGTGACAGCATTCACGGGATAGAACCCGAGCGCCGCAAACACAAGCCAGGTGGAAAGCTGTCCGCAATCGTCGTTGCCCGGAATGCCGGCCGGCGTATTGGTGTACAGCCGCGCCACGCGCCGCACCGCCTGCTGCGTCTTCCACGGAGCCCCGGCAAAGCAATACAGGTACGGAATGTGATTGCTGGGCTCGTTGCCCTGCGCATCCTGTCCAACCATGCCGCTGATGTCCGGAGGCGAATTGACAATATTCGACGGCGCAGCAAACAACGCATCGAGCTTCGCATTAAAGGCCTCATCGCCTCCGTAAAGATCGATCAGCCCCTGCACGTCCTGCATCACGTTGAAGGTGGCCTGCCAGCCATCGGACTCGGTGTAATCCTCCCAGAATTCCTGATCCGGGCGGAACGGTTCGCGGAAGCGTCCCTCCTCCGTCTTCCCACGCATGAATCCGGATTGCGAATCAAAGAGGTTCTTGTAGTTCTGCCCGAGCTTATAGAACATCGCGGCATCGTCGTGCTTGCCGAGCATTTCGGCCATCGCGCCGACGCACCAGTAGTCGTATGCAAAATCGAGCGTGCGCGAGACGGACTGCTTCTGCGAACCCGCCGGCACATAGCCGAAATGCCGGAACTCCTCCTGCAGTTGCTTGTTGCCGTTCAGCGTAGCGCCGGTCAGAGCCGTGTCGCGCATTGCTGCATAGGCCGCCTCCGCATCGAAGTCGCGCATCCCGCGCGCATACGCGCCGGCAATCATGCCGACCACGTGAAATCCCGTCATGCACCACGTCTCATTGCCCCACAGCGGCCACACCGGCAGCGAATGCTGGCCCAGCTGTTCGTAGTCGGCGAGCAGCGTGCGAATCATGTCTCCCGTTCGGTGCGGCTGCGTCAGCATCAGAAACGGGAATTCGCCCCGGTAGATATCCCAGATGGAAATCGTCGTGTACTTTGTAAAACCAGGATTGGCGTGGTTGCGCTGGTCCTGCCCGCGATACGCGCCATCCACATCGTTGAACGTGGCCGGCGCGATCAGCCCGTGATACGCCCCGCTGTAGAAAGCTTCAGTCATTGCCGGATCGGAGATTTCCGCATCCAGAACCGCCAGCGCCTGGCTCCAGGCCTCCTCTGTCTGTCGGGCCACAGCGTCGAAGTCCCAGTGCGGAATCTCAGCGACCAGATTCTTGCGCGCCCCATCGATGCTGGTGCAGGAAATCCCCACACGAACCACCAGCGGTTCCGCTGAGTGCGAGTCCGTGAAGATGGCTTGAATCTCTTTGCCGGAAAACTGCGATCCCGCCTGCGCGGCCTTCCCTTTGCCGTCAACGCGAACTTCGAACCCCGCAGCCGGGCGCGACAGCTCGATCACGAAATAAACCTGCTTGTCTTCCGCCCATCCGTGTGTGAATCGATGACCGGTGATCCGCGTTGGGCTCTCGACGTTCAGGGCAGCCTCATAGACGGTGCATCCCAGCCCATGCACAAGATCGAGCAGCAGCCCACGCTTCCCGTCCGCATCGCCGGAGTACTTATAACGATGCATGCCGCAACGCGTCGTTGCAGTCATCTCAGCCTGCACATCCGGCGTGGCCAGATGTACGGCGTAATATCCGGGCCGCGCTTTTTCGTGTTCATGGCTGAAGAACGAAAAATATCCTGCTTCTGCCTTGTCGAGAACCCACCCGGAATCCTGTCCCAGAGCTTCAATCTGGCTCTCTGCCTGCTGGCCCGGAACGCCGCTGTTCCAGCTCCAGTTGCGCCCCTCTGCCACTGGCATCAGGAGAACGTCGCCGAGATCCTTCGCTCCCGTGCCCTGCAGGTGCGTATGGCTGAACCCCAGGATCACGTTGTCGCGATAGTGATAGCCGGAGCAGTGATCCCAACCGTACGTGTCGCCCTGACCGTTCCATGCCGGTTCGGGGGCTCCGCTGGTATCAGGACTGAGCTGGACCAGCCCAAAGGGTGCCAGCGCTCCCGGAAACATGTGCCCATGCCAGCCTGTGCCGATCATCGGATTCGCGCGGCGCGACCCTTCCAGGGCCGCGGACCCTGGAGAACGCTGCGCGGCAAAGCTGCGCGCCGCGTCGAGAAGTCCATCCGATGTGGCGAAAGCAGCGGCAGCCGCCGCGCCTTTCAGGAATTTCCGACGCGGCACAACGAACAAGTTCCGACTCATGAACGCTCCTGGACTGTAATTATTCAGAACATCCAGTATGAGGGTTCATGGGTCACCGCGGCACATTCAACCCACGCGCGAGGATGATCTGTGGCTGTGCGCAGCGCGCCTGATCCATCGCGCCACAGCGGTCCCGCAGAAACCAGGCGCGCAGTGAAAAGGGAGAAATCGCCGCGGAAGCAGGCGCTTCCGTTGCGGTTTCTCCCCGGAGTTGACCTGACGTTTAGAAAAGATGCATCAGTGCGCGCGCCGCGGCGATAATTCCGATCCACATCGTACCGCTGGCCACCAGCCCCAGAATCGCTCCCCGCGCGGGGTCCATGGGATCATCATCCCGGCGCCTTGCCGGAATGTCGCCGGCACGCGCGTTGTGCCAGCGCCCCGCCTGATCGAAGCCCATGCCCGAACGAACCGCATCAATGGGTATCAGCATGTCCCAGCTCCCTTCCTCAGTTGGCCCGTTGATCAAGAACGAGGCAATCCTCGCAGATGTGCTGAGGCCGCTGATGTGACAAAAATCACCCTGGTTGCCGACGCGCTGGATGCGGCAGGGATTGACGCTGTGGGCAAGAAATGGCATGAGGCGCGGAAAAGGAAATGCGCCCCGCAGGGCGCATTTCCCAGAACAAGCTGTACGGCTCAGGCGCGCAGGCGGCTGCGCAGTTCCTCAGGAATGCGATCCTGCAGAACACGCGCCTGCTCCAGCGCAACCCCGGTCAGGTAGATCGGGGCCGGTGTTGCAATCGCCACCAGAACCCAGGCGGCCAGCGAAGCGAGCAGGCCCATCACCGCGGCAGCCTGCAGAGTCAGCACCAGCTCCATATGCTCCAGATGGAACACCGCAACCGCTGCCGTTCGCAACGGCTCAATATGGTGGATCACCGCGAGAGCCAGCAGGAAGGCCACGACCGAAATCGTGCTCAGCGTGATCAGAGTGACGTCGATCGCCCGGTGAATTCTCTGCCGCGCACGGCAATGCGTGCAGCTTGCCAGGTGCTGCTCGTAATCCGTGCGCATCTCCGGAGAGATCCCGGAAATGTCATAACGCCAACTCGAAAGTATGTCCCCGACGACAGGGTCAGTGCATGCGCTCATCGTTCAGGTTCCCACTTTCTGCTCGCCCAAAGCTCGGGCCAAACCACGTAGGGGTTGGCCAGCCAAAATCTGTGCTGGGGGCGGCATTCATTATTATAGGCATGTTTCATCCAAGGACAATAGATTCCATCGGTGTGTCCTGTTCTGCCAACATCAGCCGATTGGCTAAAAGACTCATCTTGTCCCGCAGGGCCCGCTCCGCCGAGAGCCGTGCCAGCTCCGGCAGATTGTTGCTTTCAGACAAGTGCGCCAGCACGACATACGCGGCCTGCCCGTCATAGCCGCGCGACAAAAACTCCGCCGCGGCATCGTTCGACAGGTGCCCCACTCGCGACATAACCCGCTGCTTCACCGACCATGGATAAGGCCCGTCGCGCAGCATGTCCACGTCGTGGTTCGATTCGAGCATCAGCACGTCGCATCGTTTCAGGTGCACATTCAGGTTAGATGGCATATAGCCCAGGTCGGTGGCAATGCCCAGCCTTGCACCCTCAACCTCGAAGACAAACCCAACAGGATCAATGGCATCGTGGGGAATTGTAAACGGCATCACGCCGATGTCGCCGATGCGAAAAGGGTTGCCGGCACGGAAATATTCAACGGCGGGAAGCGCTGTGGGGTCCTTCTCCGGCTCGCTCAGCGACTCCTCGACCGCCGCCTTTTCCTCAGCATCCGGCTCCGGAGTTGGCATGGCGGCGGCCTTCCGCCGCTGCTCCAGCCACTCTGCATAGGTGATCCGCTTGCGCGGCGTCATCCAGCGAACCCAGGCACGGTGCGTCGGCTCCGTCAGATACACCGGGATCCCCAGTTTCCGCGCGGTGACCGCCAAACCCTGCACATGGTCCTGGTGTTCGTGGGTGATCAGGATGGCATTCAGCGTCTCGGGCGTCTCGCCGGCTGCCCGCATGCGCTTCATCAGTTCGCGGCACGAGAGCCCAGCATCCACGAGGATGCGCGTCCGCGCGCTGGAGACAACGGTGCTGTTCCCTTTGGACCCACTGGCCAGCACGGTCATTCGCGCCATAGTGCAGAGGATACGCCGGACCGGTGTGGATTCGAGGGACGCTTTCAATCACCAGTAACTCACTCGTAACCTGCAAGGTTACGAGCCGTACTGGTAGAACCCCCGGCCGCTTTTCCGCCCGAGCCATCCCGCATCCACCATGCGGATGAGCAGCGGGCACGGCCGGTACTTCGGATCGCCCAGCCCGTCGTGCAGCACGCGCATGATGTCCAGGCAGACATCCAGCCCGATGAAGTCGGCCAGCGTCAGCGGACCCATGGGATGGGCCATCCCCAGCTTGAAGACCTCATCCACCGCTTCCGGCGTAGCGACGCCCTCCATCACCGCGTACATCGCCTCATTGAGCAGCGGCATCAGCACGCGATTGGACACGAACCCCGGCGCATCGTTCACTTCAACCGGCGTCTTCCCCAGCTTCCCGGCGAGACCCTTCACCGCATCGTAGGTCTCCTGCGACGTCGCCAGCCCGCGGATCACCTCAACCAGCTTCATCATCGGTACGGGATTGAAGAAGTGCATCCCGATGATGCGGTCCGGCCGCTCCGTCTGGGCGGCCAGCTTCGTGATGGAAATCGAGGACGTGTTCGAAGCCAGGATCACTTCGGGGCGCGCGATGCCGTCCAGATCCCGAAAGATCTCCCGCTTGATGTCGAACCGCTCCGTTGCGGCCTCCACGATGAAATCGCAGGCCGACAGCGACGACCGGTCGAGCGTGCCCTGAATACGCTTGAGGGCGACGTCGGCATCTGCCTGTGTGATTTTTGCCTTTTCCGCTTCGCGCCCAAGGTTCTTCCGAATCGTCTCCATGCCGCGATCGAGGAAGCGCTGCTCAACCTCGCACAGCCGCACCGCAAACCCGCCGCGCGCGAAGACGTGCGCAATCCCGTTCCCCATCGTGCCGGCGCCAATGACGCCGACCGTTTTGATTTCAGTCATGATCGGAACTCCAGGTTTATGGGACGCGCACGAGGAGGCACGTGACATTGTCCCGCCCGCCGGCTTCGTTGGCCGCATCCACCAGGCGCGCAGCAACGGTATCGAGATCGTTCTCGGCCCGCAGCGCTTCGGCAATCTTGTCTTCGCTCACCTCGCGCGTCAGCCCGTCCGTGCACAGGAGAAACACGTCGCCCGACCTGGTCTCGATTTCGACAGCTTCCTCCATCACCGCCTTCTGTGTTCCCACGGCCCGCGTAATCACGCTGCGAAACGGTGAGCGCTCAGCCTCTTCGCGGGTCATGGTGCCCATGCGGAGTTGTTCGTCAACGAGCGAATGGTCCTGCGTGCATCGGGTCAGCTGCCCCTCGCGGAAAAGGTAGCAGCGGCTATCCCCCGCATGGGCGATCAGCGCCGACCCGGGATGCAGTAAAAGCGCGACCAGTGTCGTCCCCATGCCATACAGGCCAGGATCGCGCTCCGCGCACTGCAGTACAGCGTGATTGGCCTCGGCGATCGCGTCGTGCAGCGCCTCCGGTCCATCGACCGAATCGCTGGTGATGCGCTCCAGGATCTTCTGCACAGTGATGCGGCTGGCAACTTCGCCGCCGGCCGCCCCGCCCATGCCGTCGCACACCACAAAGATGCCGCGATCCGCACGGAAGCCATAGGAGTCCTCGTTCGAGGACCGTACGCGGCCGGTGCTGGTGCGGGCGGCCGCTTCGGGCAGCCGTGCGTTCTGGGTCTTCATCCGCGCGTTAAGGGAAATCACGAAACACGATACACGAGAGACGCAAACTTGTATCGCCCGTCACCGGACCATCCCGGCTCATCCTCTACAATCGCCCTGAGGAACCACAAAAAGATGACCCGAAAGCCGCTGATTGCAGCCAACTGGAAGATGTACAAGACTCCTGCGCAGGCCCAGGAGTTCGTGAAGAGTTTTCTGCCACTGGTCGCCCGCCACGAGCGGGATGAAATCGTCCTTTGCCCTTCTTTCACCTCGATTTCCGTAGTCGTCGCCGGTGTAACCGGCTCCGGCGTCGCCGTGGGTGCGCAGAACATGTATTCCGCCGAAGAGGGCGCCTTCACCGGCGAGACCTCGCCCCTGATGCTCAAAGCCATTGGTGCAACGCACGTGATCCTCGGCCACTCCGAGCGGCGGCAGTACTTCGGCGAAACCGATGAGACGATCAACAAAAAGCTGCACACGGCTCTGAAGCACGAACTCGTGCCCATCGTCTGCGTCGGCGAAGTTCTTGCCGAGCGCGAAAGCGGTAAGACGGAAGAGGTGCTGCTGCGGCAGACGCGCGGTGTGCTGGCGGGCATCGCCGCCGAACAGGCAGCCCCCATCGTCATCGCCTACGAGCCGGTCTGGGCCATCGGAACGGGCAAGACAGCCACGCCGCAGATCGCCTCGGAAGCGCACAAGGTGATCCGTAGCCAGGTTGCTAAGCTGCTCGGCTCAGAGGCTGCGAACAGCATGCGAATTCTCTACGGGGGCAGCGTCAAGCCCGACAACGCCGCCGCCCTGATGAAAGAGGAAGAAATCGACGGCGCGCTGGTGGGCGGAGCCAGCCTCGACCCGCACTCTTTCGGAAAAATCGTCAACTACTGACCCAGCGGCATCGAATCAGGCATGAACGAACCCGCAGTCATCCGCGAGATCCTCCATCACGTCCGCACCATTGCCGTCGTGGGGCTCACGAATCGGGAGGGCCGCGCCAGCTACGGCGTCTCCCGGTTCATGCAGAACCAGGGCTACCGTATTGTTCCCGTGAACCCGCAGATCGACAGCGCCCTGGGCGAGAAGGCCTACCCCGATCTGGATGCTGCGTACGCCGCCCTCGGCGGCAAAATCGACCTCGTGAACGTCTTTCGCCGTCCCGAGCACGTACCAGCGGTGGTGAAGGACGTGATGCGCCTCAAGATTCCCTACCTCTGGCTGCAGGAAGGCGTAGTCCACGAAGAGGCCGCGGAATGGGCCGAGAAGGCCGGCGTGAAAGTAGTGATGGATCGCTGCATTCTCAAGGACCGCATGGCTGCCGGCTGGCGGTCGCGCACATAAGCATCTCGGCAGCCGCCTCCGGTGAATGTCCGAATCGCGCGGGTGCCCCATGTCTCCGTTGTTGGAGACATGGGATATCGCGCGGAGCGCGACGCCAGGAGACGTCCTCATTAACGAATTGACATTCTTATGTCTGAGTTACGCATGGGTCTTTTGACCCACCTATATGCATGAAAATCGTTAATACGTCCAGAATGCATGCCGCTGAACGCATTGGCGATAATGCATAAGTTTACGAGTTTGGGAGGGGAACCAGATGGGCATGGCTGGATAAGCAAGGCGTTCCACCCTGCCTAATTTCTTCAGCGCCCATTCGAATTTAATGAGCCGCAGCGCGATGCGCTTCCCGCCAATCGCTCGGAGGTATGCCTTCCCAGGCACGAAAAGCGCGACCGAACGAATTTGGATCTTCGAAGCCCAGCAAGTATGCGGCCTCATTCAACTCCAGGACGGAGTTGGACAGATAATACCGGGCCATCGAGTGTCTAGCTTCATCCAGGACGCGTTGAAAATTGGAACCGGACTCCTGCAAGCGGCGTTGCAGCGTTCGAGCGCTCATGTGGAGCGCCTGCGAGATTACGTCTATCGAAGGACGTTGGCCAGTCAGGCGGTCTTGAATGGCGCGGCGCACGAGTTCGACGAAGCTGTCGTCTTCCTTGTACTGCCGTAATTGCTCTTCAAACTGCGGCGCCAGCAGGTCAAGTAATTCCACGTTCCGCGTCACGAATGGTGCGGTGGCATCGGAGGCGCGGAAGACGATGGTGTTGCGCGGTGCGCCGACCTTCACAGTGCAGGCAAAGCTGCGCTCCAGCGCACGCAGATTCGAACGCTGCTGTACGTACTCCACTCGAAGCGGATGCACCTGCGTTCCGGTTCCGTGGCGCACAAGAGAGATCATCCAGGAAAAGCAGTAGTCCGTGAGCACCTGCGGCTCAGCCTCTACCGCCAGCAACCACCGAAATCCGATTCTGAAGTCCTCTCTCCCGAGTTTGCCGAGGATCTCTTCGGGAGCTGTCAACTTTTTGTAGCGTGCCAGGTGTTCAGTGGCGGTGACGAGGTTCTGGGTGGAGAGCGCCGCGAGGGCCATCGGATGAAACCGCTCTGTCTTGTTCTCAATGCCTAACTTCATCCCGATGAGCGGATCGGAGCTGACTACTTCGATGGCATGCCACAACGCGAAGAGTTCGTCAGTGGACACCAGGATGCGGGTCTGATCGAACAGATCCCGAGGAAGACCCGCGCTGCGAAGCACTGCTGGAACAGAGACGCCTTGCTCCTTCAACTTGGTCGCCAGACGGCCTGGTATGCGAAAACGCTTCAGCATGCCGGTCTCCTCCAAGTAAAAGCGTATCGGATTTCTGAATTCTCTACCATTCGGATCGCGCCAAAATGCCAGCCGGTTGCGCCAAATGAGATTGGCGCGATTGGAAGCCATTTTGGCGTAACCGGCAGGGCACGCCGATTAGATCGGCGCTAATGTTGGGAATACCGGATGTGTAGCGTGAACGATCAGCCACGCTACTTCATGTTCCTCCACGGGCCAACCACACATATGTCGATGGAGAGCGATGAGAACCTTAGTGTTAGGTCTGTTTCTTTCAACACTGATTGCGTCATCTTCTTATGCTCAGCAATCGCCAGCGCCACCCACGGAAACGATTAAAACTGCCCCAAGTCACACACCCGAGCAACAAGAAATCATGAGCCTCTCAAAAATGAAATGGGATTGGATGGCAGAAAAGAAGGTCGATTCCTTAGAGACGCTATTCGATGACAGAGCCCTGTTCACTCACATGGGAGGAACCTGGGGAAAAACCCAGGAACTAGCCACCATTAAGAGCGGCGGCATCTGGTACAAAAAAGCCGTAGTTTACGCAGTTGACGCTCGCATGTTTGGTAACACAGCCATCCTGCTAGAGGACATTGACTTGCAGGCAGTAGTCGGTGATCACGAAGTCACCAATCCTTTTATGGTGACTGAGGTGTACATCAAGGAAAACGGCAAATGGAAGCTCGCTCAACTCACGTTCTCGCATCTGCTTAGGCCAGTCAAAATGGATGGCAATAAGAATTAGCCGCAAAACCTCCGCGCGGAAGCACCACCGAAGAAATACAAGTGAAGCGATGCACTACGCACATCCGAACGACGGGGGGGCAGGATGATGAGACGAGTAGATGCCTTGCTGATAATCGCCTTCGTGGCGATTTGTCTTCTCTCTGGGACCGCCGGGGCGCAGCAACGGCCAGCAAAACGCCAGGGGCTGCTCGCGGATAAGAAGATCCTGATCGTTTATCTGTCTCGAACAAACAACACGAAGGCAATCGCAGAGATCATCCAGCAGAAGGTTGGCGGCAGAATGGTCGCTCTCGAATTGCAGGCGCCGTATCCCGAGGACTACCAACCGACCGTGCAGCAAGTATTGCGGGAAAATGAAACCGGCTATTTGCCGCCTTTGAAAACAAAGATCGACGATTTCGAGCGGTACGATTATCTCTTTCTGGGATTTCCCACCTGGGATATGCAACTGCCACCACCGGTAAAGAGCTTCCTCCGCCAGTACAGCCTCGAAGGCAAAACGGTGATCCCATTCAATACCAATGGCGGATACGGCCCGGGTAGCTCCTTTGAGGCAGTTAAGCAAGTTTGTCCGCAGAGTACGGTGCTGCAAGGCTTCTCGACCGGTGGAGGATCCGAAAGGGAGGGGCAGGATCTGGTCATCCAGGGAGCCAGAGCCGAACAAGCACGGAAAGAAGTTGAGAACTGGCTCAGAACGATAGGGATGCTGAAGTGAAGCGTCCCAGAACTTCAGAATAGAGGTAGGAATAGCCGTGAAGAAGAGACAATTGGGAAGAAGCGGGCTGGAGGTATCGGCTCTGGGACTCGGCTGCATGGGGCTGAGTTTCGGATTCGGTCCTGCTACTGAGAAGAACGCAGCCATCCAGTTGATCCGCGCTGCGCACGAACGGGGTGTTACGTTCTTTGATACGGCGGAGGCATACGGTCCGGGTACGAACGAAGAGCTCGTGGGCGAGGCGCTCGCCCCTGTGCGCGACAAAGTCGTAATCGCAACCAAGTTCGGTTTTAGAGACGGTGTCCCCGGCGAGGGCCTTGATAGCACTCCGGAGCGGATCAGGGCCGTTGCAGATACCTCTCTTAAGCGGCTCAGAACGGACGTAATCGACTTGTTCTATCAGCATCGAGTAGATCCAAATGTGCCCATCGAGGATGTAGCCGGGACAGTGAAAGACCTCATTCAGCAGGGCAAGGTGAAGCACTTTGGCATGTCCGAGGCGGGGGCCGCCACGATTCGCCGGGCCCATGACGTGCAGCCGGTTGCAGCACTTCAGAGCGAGTATTCGCTGTGGTGGCGGGAGCCGGAGAAGGAGATCTTTCCCACGCTCGAAGAACTCGGTATCGGCTTCGTTCCTTTCAGCCCGCTGGGCAAGGGCTTCCTCACCGGTGCGATCTCCGAGAAGACGGAGTTCGACAAGAGCGACTTTCGCAACATTGTTCCCCGTTTTTCCGCCGAAGCCCGAAGAGCCAATCAGGCTCTGGTCGATGAACTCGGGCGCATTGCGGATCAGAAGAAAGCGACCAAGGCGCAGATTGCGCTGGCATGGCTGCTCGCACAGAAGCCGTGGATCGTGCCCATCCCTGGAACCACGAAACTCCATCGCCTCGAGGAGAATCTGGGCGGCGCAAACGTCGACCTCACGGCCGGCGATCTGAAGGCCATTCACGATGCCATCTCCGCCATCGACGTCCAGGGAGAAAGATACCCGGCTCAACTACAAAACATGATCAATCGCTAGGTAGAACGGAACTTGCTACCTCCAACAGGGAGTGCTTTGACGGTTAACGGCAAACCTGGAGAACATAACGATGATCTTCGGTCTTCTAAGCCAGACGCGTCGCAACGAAAGAACACATCAGCGAGGCAAATAGAAAAATGAAAGTGAGACTGCGGATTCTCGCTCTTGGAATGTGCCTTCTGTTCATTTCAGGAGCGAAAGCTCAAACGGGCGGTACAACTTTCCCCAAAGGTGAACTGTCCACGACTAAAAATCACACCGGGAACATCTGGCTGAAAGAGCTCAACGTCGGAGACGGCACCTTCGATCCCGGTATCGCTCAAGCGGTTTATGATCCCGGCGCGAAGTTGGATTGGCATATCCATCCAGGAGGCCAGGTCCTGCTTATCACTGAAGGCACCGGCTATTACCAGCAAAGAGGGAAGCCAATTCAGATCGTCCACAGAGGGAATGTAATCAAGTGCCCTCCGGGCGTAGAGCATTGGCATGGAGCAGCGCCTAATAGCAGCTTTGCCTACATCGCCGTTACGCCGACCCAGAAAGGAAAGACGATCTGGTTGAAGCCTGTGACCGACGAAGAATACAAGAGCGCAAAATGACGGCCTTCTACGTCCTGTCGCAGATCGCCGGAGGGATGTTCGGATGACGCCAATAGGGCGATGCACTCATTGACAGCTTCCGGGCGAGTGGTCGGCCACTCGAACATTACTCCACATCGAAAGGTCGCCGCCCTGAGGCGCTCGGTGGCGCGGCCCCGGACCTAATCCCCTGCACCTTATCCCCTGCACCCTGCTTTCCTGTCAACCCCTTACTTTCGTGTCTTCCCTCATTCCACGCCGCTTCCACGCCAACAAACCTGGCACTCCAGTTAACCCAACCTGATATCCTGAAGTTATAGAGTGAAATTCAGAGAAAAGGCCGCCGCGTGCGGCCTTTTCCTTTCTACGGAGTGCCCATGGCTGCCGAATGCGCCTTCATCCTGCCCAGCGGCAAGATATGCCGCCGCGGGGCTCGACCACTTCATCGCCCAACTCTGCCAACTCCCGCAAAAGCAAGGTGCCCAGGCTCATGGCCGTCAGTGATCACCTCACGGCCATCAATGATCATTTCGCGACCGCGAACTGATCACACACGGCCGCAACCGAAGTGACTGCCCTGGAATCATCTGCGAGCTTCGCGGACGTGAAGTGATCACTGGCGGTCGCGAAGAGGGCAATGACGACCCTGACCGAAGTGACTGTCCTGCAGTCATCCAGGCCCGTCACAGCCGCCACTTGATCAAAAAACAGGGATGGGGGAGGGGGGTGCCCTGGTTAGACGTTCACGCCCTTGTGCTTCACGTTCTCCCGGATGAAGCGCACCACAGTATCGAGCGAAGTTCCCGGCCCAAAGATCGCTGCCACGCCCTTGCTCTTCAGGAAGGCCACATCCTGTTCGGGTATGGTCCCACCAACGACGACCAGGATGTCGCTCGCGTTGTTCTCCTGGAGCAGAGCCGTGATGCGCGGCACGATGACATTGTGGGCTCCCGAAAGAATGCTGAGGCCGACGCAGTCCACGTCTTCCTGGATGGCGGCATTGACGATCATCTCCGGCGTCTGACGCAGGCCGGTGTAGATCACCTCCATGCCCGCGTCACGCAGTGCCCTGGCGATGACCTTGGCGCCGCGATCGTGGCCGTCGAGGCCCGGCTTCGCGACCAGCACCCGAATTGGCGACGTGCGCTCGTCCATACGAACGCTGCAGAATAGCACAGCGCGCGCCGCTGCAGCACAGCCCACGGCTGCAGCACAGCGCGCCGCGGCGGCGCGCTAATCGGCGATCGCGGCGGCCCGTTCCTGAGCAGCGAAGCCAAGCCTGTGCAGCAGGCGATCCATCGTCAAGCCCTGCGCGACGATCGAGAAGATCACCACGATGTAGGTGATGGCGAGGATTCGGTCGTGCGCGACTCCTGGCTTCATCGAAAGCGCCAGCGCGACCGCCAGGCCCCCGCGTAATCCGCCCCACGTGAGCACCGTAATGGCTCCCCGCGCCGGGCGATGCAGCACGCGAACCAGCAGCAGCGACACCACCACGCTGATCCAGCGCGCGGCCAGCACGATCGGGATCGCCAGCAATCCCGCATAGACGTAGTGCCGGTTCCAGGGCATCACCAGCAGTTCCAGCCCGAGCAGCAGAAACAGCATCACGTTGAGCATGTCGTCGATCAGCTCCCAGAAGCGATCCACCCGCTCGCGCGTTAGCTCCGACATGGCAAATTCGCGTCCCACGCTGCCCGCCACCAATCCGGCGGCAACCGCCTCCAGCGGAGCCGATAACCGCAGCACATCCGCGAGAGCATAGCCGCCCATGGCCAGGGCCAGCGTCAGCAATTCCTCCACGCGATACGCATCCACCGTCCGCAGCAATCGATAGGCAAGGTAACCAAGGCCAAGGCCCATGCCGATGCCGCCACCCGCCTTCATCAGCAATTGCCAGCTGAATTCGCCAGCCGAAGGCTGCCGGCCGGTTTCAAACGACGCCAGCAGCGTGAGAAAGAGCACCGCACCGACACCATCGTTAAAGAGCGATTCCCCCGTCAGCTGCGCCTCGAGGCTGGCAGGCGCTCCCACGCGCCGGAGCATCTCCAGCACGGCAATGGGGTCCGTCGGCGAAATCAACGCGCCGAAGAGCAGGCATGGCAGCCACCCCAATTCCAGACCCGTAACAGACAGAATCAGCCGGATCAGCACCGCCACGACGACCGTCGAGAGCACAGTGCCAAAGATCGACAGCGCGGCAACGGGTGACTTCTGACGGCGCAGATCGCTGAGGTTCAACTGCATGGCGCCGGCGAACAGCAGGAACGCCAGCATGCCGTGCAGGACGACCGCCGAGAAATCAATATGCCCGATGATTGCTTCGGCGCGCGCGTGCACACCCGGAAGCGCACCGCCCAGCAGCAGCAGCGCCGTCGAAAAGACGAGCGACAGCACCATCACGCCAACCGTGGTTGGCAGCCGCAGCACACGATGGCTGATCAGGCTGAAAGCCGCAGCCAGAGTGACCAGCGCGCTGAGCAGTGCGAAGACGTACATAGCAGAATGTTGGGCCCGACATCTGCATGGATGGCAGAAGAGCCGCGAATGACGCGGTGCAGCTCACGATTCTGAAAATGGTAGCAGGCGCGCGGCCCCGTCAGGACAGCATGCGCTCACACATCAGCTCTCGGATTCGCGTTCGTCCGTGTCTGCTGTCTCAATCGCGAGCACCGCCTCATCACCAACATCCCACTTCTTCAGAATCCGGACGATGGTACCCGTCGAGAATCCGGCGCGCATCAGCATCCGCGCCACACGCGCGGCTTCCTTGTCGTTCGCCGGTTTGCAGATCCGCTTCCGCTCCAGATGCCGGCGGGCGAGTTCCTCCTCGCCAACGCCTTCATACGCCGCGTCCAGCGTCTTCGCGATCACCTCGGAGTGGACGCCCTTGCGCATCAGGTCCTGCTGTACGCGGCGGCGGCCGAAGCTGGAGTTCTCCTGGCGCAGCTTCGCATAGTCCTGCGCATATCCGCTGTCGTCCAGATACCGTTGCTCCTTCAGCCGGGCAGCGACACGCTCCAGCCGCTCCTGTCCCTCTTCGCCCGGAGGAATGCGCCGCCGCAACAGCCGCTTCAGTTCAGCGACCGTGCGCATCTGCTGGCCGAGCAGCTTTACTGCGTAGTTGTAGAGGGCATCCTCGTCGAGAGGAACGGGCGGCTTCCGGGGGCCTCGCATGGACTCAGCCTAGTACAGCCAGGTTCCAGCCCGAACCATTACTTATCCGCGCCGACGGTACCGAATCTCAAATTCGTAACCGGCATTCGGCGGGAACAACTCGGCAATGTGCCGCAGACGCTCCGCAAGGGCGGCCGGCGTCAGCAGCGGATACTCGCGTTCGCGCAGGTCAGCGTAATCGAAGTCGACCGTAAGCGAGAGCATGTAGACGGCGACCGCATCCGCGAAGGCGGATTCCAGATAGGCCGACTTGGCCTTTTCGTCGACTTCGCTGCCGCGGCTGCGGTCGAGCGACCGCCGCCGGTTCTCCCACGAATCGTGACTGGTTTCGCCGCGCACATCGGCGCTGGCCTGCGACCACACCAGTTCGGCGAAGCTCTCCGGCACTCCGATCGCGTCCACAAAGTGGTGCCCCACGTTGATGAAGAACTCGAAGGCCAGCGCGAACTTGTCCTGCATGAGCCGGGTGGAGATAAAGATGCATTCCGACCCGCCGAAGCGCACATTCCGGTGGCAGATGGCCCGGTCGCTCAGGTCGACCGAATAGTCGGGCGCGACGACCGTCTCCTCGTCCTCTCCGATAGCCAAAGGAACGAAATACCAGGCATTCTGACGCAGCGCTCCGGCCACCACCGCGGGAACCGCCTGCACAATGTGCTCCAGCGTCCCCGGCTCGAGGTTCACCTCGCCAAATGTGGCAAAGCACAGGCCGTTATCGGCCTGCCGGACGGCGGCCTCCTGGGCGACTTTAGCCGCGGAATAGAGTGGGATTTGCGCTGCACCTGCCATCTGGCCTTTATTCTAATGGACAAGGAGTTCCCCTGATGACCGCCACCGTTCAGCCGGCGAAGCTGCTCGGCATACCCTTCGGAGAGTTCGGATTCTTCTCGGCCCTCCTGCTTGCCCTGGCGTCCGGATTTCTAACGTTTTTCGCCACCTGCTTCCTGGCCATCATCGCCCTGCTCTTCTGGAACACGCTGTCCCATTCGGCCATCAACTACGCGGATTCGTACCGCTATGTTGCCGCACCCGCAGGTCTGCTGGTTTTGGTTCTCGCCCTTTTCTTCTTTACCGGCACGTGGCTCCGCCGCAAGTTCGCCGAGGGACGCTGATGGCCGTGGTTCCGGTGGCGAGCCTGAATCCCACCCCGGAGCAGGCGCGCGCCTGGTGCTCCCAACTGGAAGCCGGAGACATCCTCTATTTCCCGCAAACGCCCGTGCCGCTGCCGCCGGACGACATCAGCTTTCTGCTCGGCCAGCAGCAGACCGACAGTTCGCTGCATAAGAACATCGCCTATAAGCCCAACATCGATAAGCTCAGCGGTTTCGACGCGAGGACCGCCAGTCAGGCCGCCGTCGAGCGCCTGCATCGGATCATGCGGAGCTACTCGCAGTCCGTCGTCGCTTTCCTCACCGGCTTTCTTTCCCCGTACAAAGCGAACTGGCAACTCGATTACGCCAGCTTCCGCCCGCAGGAGGAGCAGGGGCGCGATCTGCCGCTCCGCCGCCGCAACGATCTGCTGCACACCGATGCATTTCCTACGCGGCCGACTTTTGGCGCCCGTATTCTGCGGTTCTTCAACAATATCCACCTGAATCGAACGCGGGACTGGATTGTAAGCGACCCCTTTGCGGCGACCGTGAAGCAGTTCGCTCCGCAGCAGATCGCGCCTCACCCTGCTTCGCCGCTCGCGCGAGCGGGCAAAGGAGCAGCCCGGGCGATCGGGCTGGGCGCGGCGATTCCGTCGCTGAAGCGCTCTCCCTACGACGACTTCATGATGCGCTTCCATAACTTCCTGAAGGAGAACGCCCGCTGGCAGTCGGAGTGCCCCAAATATCCCTTCCAGTTCCCCGCCGGATCGAGCTGGATTGTCTACACCGACACGGTGCCCCATGCTGTGCTGGCCGGGCAGTACGCGTTGGAGCAGACCTTCCTCGTCCGGCCGGAAGCCATGGTCAGGCCCGAAGTCGCACCGCTGCACGTCCTGGAAGAGATAGCCCAGGCTAAGCTCGTTTGAGGCCGGAATCCAATCCAGGGGCTGTGGCATCTTGTTGAAAGGGAACGGTTGTTCGTGACGGTATCTATGGCAAGCTCCTCATTTCAAAGCGCGCGCAGCATTCTCCGCCTCTCCATTTCTGCAGCGATCCTCGTGCTGCTGACAACGCCTGCCTTCGCCCAGTTCCGGAACGTCTACAGCGACACTGCCGATGCTCACTCTGAAATCCGGGACGCGCTGGCCCGGGCCGCGCGTGAGCACAAGCGCGTCCTGCTCGATTTCGGCGGCAACTGGTGCGGCGACTGCCAGGTTCTTGATATCTACTTCCATCGCGAGCCCAACGCGGACCTGCTGTCGAAGAACTACATCCTCGTGGACGTGAACGTCGGCAAGTACGACAAGAATCTCGACCTGGCAAAGCAGTACGACATCCCGCTGCAGAAGGGCGTGCCCGCGCTGGCGATCCTCGACGCACACGGGCACCTGCTCTACAGCCAGCGGCAGGGCGAATTCGAAGCCATGCGGCGCATGGACCCCAATTCCGTCACGCAGTTCCTCGAGCACTGGAAGCCAAACCGGCAATAGAGCGGCCGCTCGGGTGCGCTCGCCGGGAGGTACACTGGCTTCGCTCATGCTGCGCGAATTCCATCACCTGCGCCGGGCGGTCTGGTCCGCCTTTGGCCACAGCGCCTTTTCCATGGCGAAAGCCGCGGCCTATTCCGCGATCCTGAGCATTTTTCCTGCGCTTCTTGTGGTCACAACCTTGTTCGCAAATGTTCCGGCGGGCGACGATCTGCGCGGCGTGATTCGCACCGCTCTGCAGCAGGTCCTGCCGCCGGATACGATGCAACTGGTCCAGTCGTACTTCATCGTCAATCACGCCCGATCCATTCGCATCGTCTCCGGCGCCGTGTTCGTCAGCCTCTTTGCGGCCATGGGCGTGCTGCTCTCGCTGATGGAAGGCTTCCGGCGCGCCTACCGGCTGCCGCGAGGAACATGGGGCTTCTGGCGGGAGCGTCTGGTCGCGCTTCTGCTGGTGCCGGTCACGATGGTGCCGATGACAGCCGCCACGCTGTTTTTGGCGTTCGGTCACAGCATCGAACGCTGGATGATTGCCAACTCGACGCACGAGTGGCGTCTCTATTTCATCCTGCTGTGGCGATTTTTCCGCTGGGCGATTGCTCTGCTGGCCAGCATCGTTTCTCTTGCGATGATCTATCACTATGGGGTGCCACGTCAGAAACTGCCGACCCGCAGCGGCCGGTTATCCTACGTGCGCGTCCGCTGGCACGAGACGATGCCCGGCGCAACCATCGCCACGGGGATCTGGTTTATCGCCACCATCGTCTATGGCTTTTATCTCACTCGTTTCGCCGACTATTCCATCGTTTACGGATCACTCGGCGCGGGCATTGCCACGCTCGTCTGGCTTTATATGGTTTCGCTCAGCGTCCTGATCGGGGCTGAATTCAACGCGCAGATGTTTCCGCTGCCTGCCACGCAATTGACCCGGGAAGTGGTTCCGGAGACGTTCCCGGCAGATCCCGCCTTCCTCGACGATGGCGGGAAGCGGCCACGCCTGCAGGCCCTCTGAAACGGCGTTCTGCACGATAAAATTAAATCGATACAACTTCTCCGTCGATTCAAACGTTTGGGGGATGGATGAATTTTCCGCTGTCAGGGGCGGGCCTTGCAGAAGGCTTCCCGCGCCGCGCCAAGATCGTCGCCACGCTGGGACCTGCCTCGTCCAATGAATCGGTTTTCCGCGAACTGCTGCGTGCCGGCCTGGACGTCGCCCGCCTGAACTTTTCCCATGGAACTCACCCCGAAAAGCTGAAGCTGATCGAGATGGTGCGCAAGATCAGCCGCGAAGAAGGCAAGGCTGTCTGCATCCTCGGCGACCTGCAGGGCCCCAAGATCCGCACCGGCCGCCTGAAGAACCGGATTCCCGTCCAGCTGAAAGCGGGCCAGCGCCTCACCATCACGCCGCGTGATATTCCCGGCACGTCCACTGTGATTGCCACGACCTTTCCCACGCTGGCTGAGAACCTGGAGCCGGGCGCGCGCATTCTGCTCTCCGACGGATTGATTGAGCTGCGCGTCCTCGACATTCCCGGCGAGGATGTCGACTGTGAGGTGATCAACGGCGGGACGCTCGGCGAACACAAAGGGATTAACCTGCCCGGCATTGCCGTCCGCGTACCATCGCTAACGGAAAAAGACGAAGTGGATCTGGAGTTCGGCATGAAGCACGGCGTTGATGCCATCGCCGTGTCCTTTGTCCGCACCGCCGAAGACGTCCGCCACGTGAAATTCCGCGTGGCCGCTCTGGGCCAGGAAACCTGGATCATCGCCAAGCTGGAGAAGCCGCAGGCGATTGAAAACCTGGAAGCCATTCTCGAGAATGCCGACGGCGTCATGGTCGCTCGTGGCGATCTGGGCGTTGAAATGCCGCCCGAGAAGGTGCCGGCCATCCAGAAGCACGTGATCCGCCGTGCCTCCGAGTACCGCAAGCCGGTGATCACGGCCACGCAGATGCTCGAATCGATGATCGAGAACCCTCGGCCTACGCGAGCCGAGGCCAGCGACGTCGCCAATGCAATCTATGACGGCACCGACGCCGTAATGCTTTCCGCCGAAACGGCGGCCGGAAAGTACCCGGTAGAAGCCGTCAAGATGATGGCGAAGATCGTCAGCGAGACGGAAGCCAATCAGCGCGACACGAATACCTGGGAGTCGCGGCCCAGCCGGGTCCGGCTATCGATCGCAGAGACCATCTGCGAATCGGCCGCCCATGCCGCCGAAGACCTGGACGTCAGCGCTATCGCCGTGTTCACCGAGAGCGGCACGACCGCTCGCCAGCTTTCCAAGTACCGGCCCAAACCCCCGATTTACGCCCTGTCCAGTGTTGAGGAGGTCATCAATCGCATGGGCCTGCTCTGGGGCGTCCACCCGATCCTGTGTCCCAAGCTGCACACGGCCGAGCAGATGGTCGATCACGCAGAGGCAGCCCTCGAGCAGGGCGGGTTCGTGAAGCCCAGGGAAATTATGGGCATCGTGGCCGGAACACGCACTCGTTCGGGATCGACGAACTTCCTCCGTCTCCACGTGCTCGGCGATCGCATTACGGAGGCCGCTGCCAGGCATGAGGATGGCCGGACCGCTAAACCTGTTCGGAAAACCCCGCAGCACAAAGCCGCTCGAAGATAGCCGGGCCCACTCGCCCGGCCACTCCCGCTTCTCCGCGGCCTCTCCCGCGAGCGCTCCTGTGGATTCGGCGACAATCCGCGCCAGCCGCGGCTTGTCCGGCAACGGATTTCCTGAATTTTCTCTCCAAGTTCGGTAGCCTGTATGCGGACCGGAAGTGGCGGTCGCGCAAAGAGTTGGGAATCGTTATGCAGGACGGGAAACTCCACCCGTCCAACACTGTCCCCGGCGCTTGCTAATTCCGTTAAACGGGGCCATGCTGTTGGAGTCGGCAACACCCCGCATAAGGGGGCCTCATGACAGGGTCCATCCGTTTCGGCCACCTCTCCGCTGCAGTCGCGATTTGCGTTCCGTTCCTCCTGTGTGCCGCTGCGCCGACAGCCCGCGCCCAGGTCTTCGTCGTTCAGCCGCAGCACATCGAGCAGCACTACTCCAATTTCGATCCCACGACAGTGAAGCTTCCATCGGAGCCGCTGACGACCGTTGGCCGCGAGCGGCTGATCCGGTTTATGCAGTCAGAGCAGGGCTTTGCCATGCGGCCTTTGCCCATTGCGCCGGTGGATCTTCAGGCCAATGGGTCGATGAGTCCGAACGGCGAAAAGTACATTGACGCGCTGCATGCGAAGGGCATCAGCGCGAAGCCGGGCGACCGGCTCGTGGTGACGAATATCCAGATCCACGACAAGAGCATCATCCTCGACCTGAACAACGGCCCCTTCCACAAGCACAGATTCCTGCGGCACGTTTCGATCGGCATGGACCCGTACTCGACCAACTCGGTCGTCCCGGATGATCCCACGCCGCCCACTGGTTCGCGGGTGATCCTGACATTCCCTGGTCGCGTGCCGGACCTGAGCGGCGAGCAGCTTGAGGCGCTGCTGAAGCCCATGATCGACTTCGGCGTGAAGTCGCCCGGCGAGGCGTACGCCGAGTCGCTGCCCGACTTCCTGCGCAAGGCCATCCTGGAGCATCGCGTCCTGATTGGCATGGACAAGGACATGGTGATTTACGCCAAGGGCCAGCCCGGGCGCAAGGACCGCGAAGAAGTCGATGGCAAGAACGTCGAGATCTGGATTTACGGCGAAGCACCGCAGCCGGTGGAGTTTGTCCGATTCGACGGGAATTTCGTCGTGCGAACGGAGCTGGCCAAAGTAGGTGAGGCCGTACAGGTTCAGACGCAGAATCAAATGGGCGACTACGGCAACAAGCCCGCCGTCGCCGCCAACCAGCACGAGGTGCAGCTGGGTGATCGCACCGCCGCCGATGTGGACCAGGAGAACGCGCCGAAGGGTCCGCCGACCCTGCGCGAGCCCGGCGAAAAGCTTCCCGCCGACAGCGAAAAGGGCCGGCCGACAATGGCTCCGGTGAACTACCCTCCCGGCATGCAGCGCCCCGGCGACCCGGGTTACTCGCCGACGGTTTCCGCGCAGCAGCCCAACGGTTCCGGTCAGCAGCCGGCGAAGGGTGATGCGCAACAGCAGAACCAGCAGGGCAGCGGTTCGAGCAGCGCGAATCCGATCGATCCGCCTCCGCCTTCGCAAAGCTCGCAGAAGCCGCAGTAGCATCCTGCCGCTGTGCGGGATTGCTGTTCAGCGCATTGATCTAAGATGGCCGGTGGAGACATCGGCCTTTATGCTGATCGCGACTCGTTGCTGGATTGCCTCGCTTGCCCTGGCGCTCACGGTTTCCGTGGCGGCCGCCCAAACACAAGCCGCACCTGCGCCAGGCGGCGACTGGCATCCGCCCGCGGACAAAACCACGCTGGAGTTGTGGCCAGGAGGCGCGCCGGGGCCGCAAACGGCGACTGGCCCCGAACACGACGCAACTACCGTCACCGATCACGAAGTCGCCGGGCGACGCGTGACCCGCATCGGCGATGTGTCTGACCCGACCATCACTCTCTATCGCGCGCCTGCCGACCGCAACAGCGGAGCCACCGTCGTGGTCTTTCCCGGAGGAGGCTACCGCATTTTGGCCATCGACCTCGAGGGAACCGAGGTTTGCGGCTGGCTCAATTCGATCCGGGTGAACTGCGTGCTGCTCAAGTACCGCGTGCCGGGCAGCGGTCCTTATCCCAAATCAGCCGCCGCGCTGCAGGACGCGCAGCGTGCGATGGGCATGGTTCGCGAGCACGCCAGCCAGTGGCAAATCGATCCGCACAGGATTGGCGTTCTGGGCTTTTCGGCCGGCGGCCATCTCGCTGCGGCCATCAGCACGCATTATGAGAAACGCCTCTATGACCCTGTGGATGGCGCGGATCAGCTCAGCTGCCGTCCGGATTTCGCCATCGTCATCTACCCCGGCTATTTGGCGATCGCAGAGAAGAACTTCGAGTTCAACCCGGCCATTCCAGTCACCGCGAAGGTGCCGCCTACGTTTCTTGTCCAGGCCGAAGATGATCCGGTTCATGTGGAGAATGCCGTCGAGTACTTCCTGGCGCTGAAGCGTGCAGGCGTGCCCGCTGAACTGCACGTTTATGCCAAGGGCGGTCACGGCTACGGCCTGCGCCGGACGGACCTGCCGGTGACAACGTGGCCGCAGGCTGCGAAGCTGTGGCTGCACACCATCGGAGTTCTGCCCGAACCCGGGCAATGAGGCTGTCGTTTATCCGAGCCGCCGCAGCCTGCGATTGCGCAGCCACTTCGCGAATCCCAGGCCGAAGAGCATCAGACCGAAGGGCAGGCACATCATCGCGACCATCAGCGCCAGCCATCCGGCATTGGTGTGCGGACCGTTTCGTCCGATGCCGCCGAATACAGTTTCGGCGAGCAGAGCGGCGATCGCCCCTGCCACCAGCGTCCAGATGCCGGTCGTCAGCAACGCATGCGTGCCGTCATCGCCGGGATTCGTCGGGCTAGTCCGTCGAGGAGCGGTTTGCTGCATCACGATTCCCATCTTCGCTCGCTCACTACCGCATCGCCGCCACGAGCATCACGCGCACCACGACGCCGGTCACTGACACGTACAGCCATAGCGGCAGCGTGAAACGCGCCACCCGGCGATGGATCGCAAATCTCCCCGTCAGCGACAGGAAAAACGTGATCAGCACAACGGGCAGCGCCAGGGTGGCGAGAACAATGTGACTGATCAGAATCGGCAGGTACGCGTGATAGTAGACGCCGTTGTGGACGGGATAGAGCGTGTCTCCGTGCAGCGCGTGGTTCGCAACGTAGGAGACGAGAAAGAGCGTGCTGAAAACGAACGCCGTGATCATCGATGTGCGGTGCGCGGCGATCTGCCGCCGGCGGATGAAGTAGAACCCAACCACCAGCGCGATGGCGCTGAGGCCGTTCAGGAGCGCATTCAGGTTCGGCAGAAATGTGTAGTGCCGCGCCGCCGCGTCTGAGGCCGGATGCACATAGATGAGCCAGAAGAGGAACAGCGTGGCCAGGGCACTGATTCCGACAATCGCCGCAACCGGCACAGCGGCCGACGGCTTTGCACCGACAGGTGTCGTCGTCCTGGTTCCCATCCAGATCCTGTTCCCTGATTCCTGTTACTTCGCGTTCAGCATGAGCGCGGTCAGCAGCAGGGGCAAATAGATGACGCTGACCTTCAGCAGGTCGCGCGCGTACATCCTCGATTCCTTCTCATTGCGCGCCGTCACGATCCGCATAAATCGGATGGTGTACGCGAGATACGCCCCGCCAAGCGTGAACGCTGCGACGAGGTAAATGGTGCCATCCATGTGCAGCCATACCGGCAGCAGACTCGCCGGGATCATCAGCACGGCATAGATCAGCGCTTCCAGAGCCGTCGACCAGCCGTCCGGCTGCACCACGGGCAACATGCGTATCCCCGCTTTGCCGTAGTCCTCGCGGTAGAGCCAGGCAATCGACATGAAGTGCGGGAATTGCCAGATGAAGAGAATCGCGAACAGCGCCACGCCTTGCCATTCGATCACGCCGCGCGCGGCGGTCCAGCCCAGCAGCGGCGGCATGGCTCCCGGGAATGCTCCGATGAAGGTCGCCAGCGGGGTCACGCGCTTGAGCGGCGTGTAGACCGCGACGTAAAGAAAGGCCGTTAGCAGGGTTAGTCCGCCGGTAATGAGGTTCGTCTCATGCGTCAGCCACACGGTTCCCGCGATGATCGCAAACAGCCCCAGCGCGATCCCGTGGGCGAGGCCAATCCGTCCTGCGGCCATGGGCCGGTTGGCGGTGCGCAGCATCTTCGCGTCGAGCCTGCGTTCGATCGCCTGGTTCAGCGCGGCCGATCCGCCGGAAACGGCGGTGATCCCAATCAGCGTCTCCAGCAGCCCCGGCTGCATGCTGCTGATGCCGGAACGCATGGAGCCGAGGTAGAAACCCGCCCATCCGGTGAGCGTCACCATCAGGGTCACGCGCAGCTTGAAAAGCTCGCGATAATCCACCAGGAGCGACGCGGTCTCGCCGGCGCGGGGCGCGTGCACCTGGGGCCGCGGCACCTCGCTCCAGCCGGTCGCGGGAGCGTCCAGTGGCATAACAGCCGGTTCTACGCTGGATGCGGCGGAATTCAGAGCCATGAAACTCCGGAGGAGCCGTTCTTTCTCAGCATGGGATGCATTTTGTGCGGATGAAGCGGGGAAGAACCCACCGTCCATGATACCTGCCCGGCAGGGCGGATGACGAGCACGGCCCGCCGAGTCGAAAATTGCTCACCCGTCAGGGAATGATGATGGTCGTTGGCGGATGGTCGGCCGCGCGCTCCGTTGTGGCCAGTTCTTCCGCAGGCAGGGGATGCGGCTCCTCAATTACCTGCTCCTCATGAACCGCGTATTCCTTGAGCACCACAGCGATCAGCACCGCTGTTGGCACGGCAACCATGGCCCCGATAATCCCGGCCAGCGCTGATCCTATGAGTAACGCGATGAGGATCGTCAGCCCGGCCAGATCGACTTGGGTCCGCATAATGCGCGGCGTCAGGTAAGTATTTTCCACCTGCAGATAAATAATGAAGAAGATCCCAACGCCCAGCACCTTGGTCCAGGCGTCCAGGGCGCAAATCAGCAGTACCAGGGTCATCGAGACCATGGCTCCCGCCACGGGAACGATATTGAACAGCCCCATGATCACGCCGAGTGCATACGCATACCGCACGCGGAGCACCGCGAAGACGATCGTGCTGGAGATGCCCAGAATCGCCATCAGCGTGCCCTGCCCCAGGAGCCAGCGACCCATGCGTACAGAAGCCCGCGACAGCGTCTGATCCAGCCGGAGCCGCCGCTCGACCGGGAACAGCGACAGGAACCAGGCGTAGGCCTCGTCGCCTTCGATAATGAAGTAGACGGTCAGAACGATGCCGGTCAGCACACGCACCAAAGCGCCGGCCCAGTCGCTGGCAAACTTCACGACGTAGGTGGCGGAATTTCCCACGTAGTCCTGAATCTTGAGCTGCACTGCCTCCCAGTCGATGTCGCGCAGCACCGGGACCTTCTGGATATTCGCAAAGAACTTCGGCCCGCGCTGGGGCAGCTCGTGAATGAACTCGCGCAGATCGCGGAAGGCGGGAGCCAAAGCCACAAAGGAGAACACCGCCAGGAATCCTACCGTGATCACCAGCATCAGCAGCACGGCCACCCCGCGGCTCGGATGCCACGTGCGGATATGCAGCCTCATCATGGTGCGGACCAGCGGCATGAGCACCACGGCGAAAAGCCCGCTGACGTAGATAATCACCAGCACATCCCGCAGCAGCCAGGCGAGGGCGAGCCCGATCGCGACAGCAAAGGCGAAGAGAACGATACCGCGCGCGCCGAGGGGTCTCACCGCTTGCCTCCGGAGGGCGCTGCCGCAGTGACTGCTGAACCAGTGGCAGTAAGGCCCGGAAACAGCGCTTCGACGATGCTGTCCACGACGCCTTCAGGTCGGAGGCCCGCGGTGGGGATGGTCAGGTCGGCCTCGCGGTATAGGGGAAGCCGCCGCTGCCAGCGGTCCGCCAGCCGCTCACGATCGCGCAGCACCGGACGGACAGGAGCATTCTCCTGGGCCGCGCAACGGTCGATCAGAATATTGAAGGGAGCGTCCAGAAACACGACTCGGCGTCCGGGGAGGGAGCGGACAAATTCACGAGTACTGAAATTTTCCAGCGCTCCGCCACCGAGGGCCAGCACCAGATTGTCGTTGATGGCAATGTCGCGGATTACCCCAGCCTCGAGCGCCCGAAATTCCGCCTCACCTTGAGCAGCGAAGATCTCCGCAATGGTGCGCCGGGCGCGTTCCTCGATCACCCGGTCTGAATCCACGAAGCGCCAGCCCAGACGCGCCGCCAGAAGTGCGCCGGCAGTGGTCTTGCCCGCACCCATGAAGCCCGTGAGGATGATGCCCGAGACGGATGGCGACGGCGTCTGCGCGCTCATTGAACGTGATTATATGAAGCGGAGGTCGCCCGTCAGCCCTTTATTTTCTGCCCGGCTGCGAGCCGGGAGAATCCGGAGAACGCCGGATCGCCTGCTGAATATTGTTCCAGACTGCGGGGCTGGGATCGTGCATGGGTAGCAGCAGCTTGGCCTGGGACGCGATGTACTCCAGGTCGCGCACCAAAGCGGCGCAGTTTTCGCAGGACTTCAGATGCTCCTGCGCGTTCAGGTCGGCATGCGCTTCGAACAGTTCCGGCAACGTCTCCTGAAATTCGGCACAGGTCATTGTTTTTTCCATGACGCGCACGACACTCACGCGATCTGCTCCTTCCGCTGCCCCGTATGCAGCAGATCCCGCAGCTTCATGCGCGCTTTATGCAGCTGCGATTTGCTGTTCCCGATGGAACAGTCGAGCATCTCCGCTATCTCATTATGCTCGTACCCTTCCACGTCGTGCAGAACAAATACCAGCCGGTATCCGGGCGGCAAATTCTCAATGGCACGCTCCAGCGTAACGCGGTCAATGGAGCCGGACAGCGTGAGATCGCGAGCGCCAATGTCTTTGCGTGGGCCATCGTCCTGCGACGGCTCCAGCGTCTCTTCGAGAGAAACCTGCGGCAGGCCCTTGCGGCGCAGGTGCATCAGCACCACGTTTACCGCAAGCCGGTGCAGCCAGGTGGAGAACGCCGAGTCGCCCCGGAAAGTGCCAATCTTCCGGTAAAGCTGCAGGAAGGCTTCCTGGGTCAGGTCCTCCGCTTCGGCGACATTGCCCAGCATGCGCAGGCAAAGGGAGTAAACCCGTCGCTTGTGCATGGCGTAGAGCGTTTCGAACGCTCTGGCGTCGCCATTACGAGCCTTTTCAATGGCTTCTTCCTCACCGGCAATGGGAGGGTTGCGGCGCAGGTGCTGGTTCGCCGGCCGGGGCTGCGAGGGACCCGAGTTCATCAGTACGAACCTTTCCATGCCAATTCTTCCATGGTTAGCGGCTCCTGTTGGTCTGCTGTTCGGGCTTTTCGGTGCAGTCAGAGTCATAGAGGAGGGGATTCCGGGGATCAGAAAACAATACCAGTCTGACGCAGGGAACGGGGGGAGGGTTGCTCAGGACAGGCGGGAGACGGGAGGGGAGCATGCCCGCGGACGCGCAGAGGGGCGCGTCCGGAGCGGAATGGCCAGAATGAGGTTAGCGGCCGTAGAATCCAGCGTTTTTAGCGGCAAAGCTCTGCCACTTTTCCGGCAGATCGTCGGCAGCATAGATCGCCGACACCGGGCAAACCGGCACGCAGGCGCCGCAGTCAATGCATTCGACCGGGTCGATGAACAGCTGATCCGTCTCGGCGTGCTTTGCCTCGTCCTTCTTCGGATGGATGCAGTCGACCGGACACGCATCGACGCAGGCTGTGTCCTTAGTGCCGATGCAGGGTTCCGCAATTACGTAAGCCATGTGTTCCTCTTCGGGAGTGAGAGTAAATTTGGGTCAATCGCAGTTTCAGGACGAAGGCTTTGCAAACCAACTGCGCCGAATCGCCGGCGCAGGCAGCCCGCCACCTTAACTCCCTCAGCAGGATTGTTCCGACAACCGCATTCTAGCAGGGGATTTCCATGCTGGTTCAAGCTCGCAGCATGGGACCGATGACTTTCGGGTGTCAGGCCTGACGTCGCGCCCGTGCCGCGGCGAACTCCGCGGGGGTGGGAATCGGTGCAAGATCCCGCCCGGCAAACAGGTCCTCAAAGAGGCGCACCAGTTCGTCGCGCAATTGCCCATTCGTGGCCAGCACTTCCCTGCTGTTCAGCTGGAAGGGTGAGCCGTCAAATTCGGTGATGCTTCCGCCGGCTTCGAGCACAAGCATGGCGCCTGCAGCGGTATCCCAGGGATTCAGGTTGAATTCCCAGAAGCCGTCGATGCGGCCGCACGCCGTGTAAGCCAGGTCCAGCGCGGCCGACCCCGCGCGGCGCACGCCATGCGAACGCAGCGTGAACTCCTGATAGAAGTGAACGTTGGGGCTGGCATGCCGCTTGCGGCTGGGAAAGCCGGTGGCCAGCAGCGCCTCTGCCAGATGGGGCGTCCGCGACACGTGAATCCGGCGGCCGTTCAGGTAGGCCCCGAGGCCCTTCTGTGCCGAGAACAGCTCGTCGCGCGTCGGATCGTAAATCACGCCGGCGATCAGCTCGCCGTCAGCGCCCGCGGCCAGTCCCGGCGGCCGATGTTCCAGACCAATCGACACACAAAACACCGGGAACCCATGGGCGAAGTTCGTGGTTCCGTCCACTGGATCGACATACCAGCGGTACTCCCCCTCCAGCGCCCGGCGTGCGCCTTCCTCTCCAAAAATGCCGTGATCGGGAAACGCGCTGCTCAGCCGCTCGACAATCAGCTTCTCTGAAGCGCGATCCGCTTCCGTGACCAGATCGACGTCGCCCTTGTATTCGGTGGCGACCCCGCGCTCGAAGTAGCCGCGCAGCAGCGCTCCGGCTTCGAGGGCAATCTCTGCAGCGGCGTGAGCCCAGTTCAGTTGTTCGGGAACGCGACCGCTCACTGCCCTTCCTCGGGGGAGCTGAGCGGAGCTTCGTCGCGGCGCGGCCGTTTGCGATGATCGCGGCCGTGCTCGGTGATGGTGCGGATCTGGTTCTTGTAGATGAAGAGGTTCGGTTTGCCCTCGCGCGTCAGGCGGATCATGCGGTCGTCGAAATACTCGATCCAGCCGCTGACCGTCTCGCCATCGCGCAGCTTGACATGCACCTGTACCTGCCGCTCACTGAGCGAGCGCAGATAGAGCGCTTCCTGGCCGGTTTCCCCGGGAGGCGGCGCCTTCTGGCGGCGGCGCGAGGCATTGTCAAGGGGCATACGTTCATTGTAGCGGAGGATGACTTGCATCTTCAGTCCTCTCGATCCATCAGTAGTTTGAGCAGCATGTGCAATATGGCGAGAACCAGAGCGCCAATGAACGCCGCTCCGAAGGTCTCCACGCGGAATCCCGGCACGATGTTGCCGGCGACCTCGAGCATAACGGCGTTGATGACCAGAAAAAACAGCCCCAGTGTCAAAATGCCGAGTGGCAGAGTCAAAAGCTTCAGCACGGCTCCGATGGTGACGTTCAGAAAGCCGATGACGATCACCGCAATGAGCGCCGCTGCAAAGCTACGAATGAGGAACCCGGGAACCAGCCGCGCCGTAATGAGAAGTGCCACTGCGTGGAGCAGCCACTTCACGAGCAGTCGAACCATGCCGTCTTCCTCGGGAAACAGCGTACGCGTATGATCGCGAAACACGCCAATATGTTGCATTTCTGGGGAAAAGCGCCGCTGGCGGGAGCGCTGGCGATTTGCGCGGCCATCGCCGCCGGTGCGCAGACCGCCACACCGATCCCTGACGTCCCCACGCTCATGCAGCAGGTGCTCGCGCACCAACGGCAGATGGAGTCCGTGCAGGAGAACTACACCTTCCACGAAACCGACGTCATCCAGCGGCTGAATAAGGATGGCAGCATCAAGAAGACTGACACGGACGAGTACGAGATTTTCTACGTGAACACCCACGAGGTGCGGCAGCAGATCAAAAAGAACGGCCGCGACCTTGACGCCGGCGAGCAGAAAAAGGAACAGGAGCGGGTCACGAAGTACGTGCTGAAGGCGCAGCAGACCCCGCCCGGCCAGGCGCCCAACGGCGCGGTCGTGATCAGCGTCAGCAAGATCCTCGCCATGGTGAACGTCTCAAGCCCGCGGCGCGAGATGATGGACAACCGCCCGACGATTGCCTTCGACTTCGTTGGCAATCCGCACGCGAAGGCCCACGGCATCGCCGAGGAGGCAGCGCGGCGGATGTCCGGGACGCTGTGGATCGACGAACACGACCGGCAGGTGCGTCGCCTGGTGGCGCGTCTCGACGAGAATCTGCACGTCGGCTTCGGCCTGGTGTCGCTCGGCAAAGGCAGCAACCTGGTCTTCGACCAGAAGCTGGTGAATAACGAGCTGTGGCTGCCGACCAGCGCCGATGTCTACATGAACGCGCGCGCGTTCGCGGTAGTCGGGATGCGCGCGAACGTCCACGTAACCGATAACGACTATCGCAAGTTCCATGCCGCCGCCGAGCAGCAAAGCGGCGTCACGGTTGTGCAGTAGCCTGCTTGCAACGCAGCAAGCATTCCTTTCGCACGACGATCCAGGACAAACGTTGTTCTACCGCTGCGCCCTCCGCAAAACAATCGTGATGCTCGAAGGCGGACGGAAGTTTGGATTGCGCGATGGATCCGAACCGTCCGGAGCAGGCCCGATGGCTGGACGCGGCCCTGTCGCTTCCGGCTGTCCTCTGAACCGCATCCGGATCGGCAGCTGCAGCTCGATCTGATCACCGTGCAACGTTCCTGAATACGTGTCGTTGCCGACCTTGAAAGAGATGTTGTTGCCGTCCACCTTTCCATCGGAGATGGGCGCCGGTTTCTCATCACCGGAGTAGCCACCGCCCCGCTCCACCGTTCCCGTCAGTGTGTTCCCCGACTGCTGGAACGTGAACACTGCGCCGCCATTGCCGCGCAGATAGCGCGCCATGTCTGACGAGTTGGACTCTTCGAGCGGTCTCCACAACCCGGTGAGGCCGGAGCCGGTGGGCACCTGCCGCTCCCACACTGCAACCTGCGGCCGGAGTTTGACGCCCTTCGAGGAAACCGTCACCGTAGCAGAGTCAAGGCCCGGCGACGTAGCTTCCACGGTGATGCTGCCCGCCTTCTTCGTCGACTGCACCAGGCCCATGCAGTAGCCGGCAAACGCCTTGCGCACGTCGCCCTTGTCGGGATCGTGATCGGTCGGATCGCCGTTGCCGGTGCCGATCAGCCTTCCTTCGCCGCGAACGCGGAACGTCACGCCGTTGTCGGTGATGGGAACCACGCGGCCCTGCGCGTCCTGCACGGCAATGGCGAACATCGCGACGTCTTCACCGTCGGCGGAGACCTGCTGCCGGTCCGCGGTCATGACGAGTTTCGCTGGAGCGCCGGTGGTCTCGCGCTTTGTGGTCATTGCCACCTGACCATTTTTGTAGCCGCGCGCCTCGATCGTGCCCGGCGCGTACTTCACGTTCCACGCGACATGCGAATCCTTCGGCACATCTTTCGCGCCGAGGCTCTGCCCATCCTGGAAGAGCTCGACCTTATCGAGATTCGAGAAAACCCAGACGGCAATCTCTTTTCCTTCATACCCTTTCCAGTTCCAGTGCGGGAAGAGATGCAGCACCGGTTCGGGCTTCCACCACGACTGGTAGTAGTAGAAGGAGTCCTTTGGGAAGCCGCAGACGTCGATGATGCCGTACTGCGAGCTGATATTCGGCCAGCCATTCGGCGAAGGCTCGCCGCGGTAGTCGAATCCTGTCCAAACAAACCCGCCGAGAAGCCATGGCTGCGCATCGCAGAACTTCCACCAGCCTTCGGCGGAAGCGCGGCCGGTTGTCGTGTACGGGTCGTAGGACGCGACGTAGCCCTTCTCGAAGTCGGTGATGTACTGTCCGCGCGTGCCGACGGCGCTGACCGTTTCGGTTCCGATGACCGGCCGGTCCGGATGAGCCTTGTGATACGCCAGCGCGCCGGGATCCATGTAGTTGTAACCGACCACGTCGCATTCGGCGAGGCCGCCGGTTCCAATCGCTCCGGTGGGCGCGATCGATACGGGCCGCGAGCCATC
This sequence comes from Acidobacteriaceae bacterium, assembly GCA_035933815.1. Taxonomy (GTDB): domain Bacteria; phylum Acidobacteriota; class Terriglobia; order Terriglobales; family Acidobacteriaceae; genus Palsa-343. The sequence continues at coordinate 1,676 of DASYYN010000085.1, read as the reverse complement.
CAGTTCGTTCGCGAGCGCTTTCATTGCGGAGAGAATGAGCACGCCACGCTCGGTGTTGGCCACCGGTTCCTCGTTGCCCATCGACCACATAAAGACGCTGGGCCGGTTACGGTCGCGGCGCACCAGGTCGGCAAACTGGCTCATGCCTTCCGGGTTCGACGACATCATGCGCGTCTCGTCGAAGACCAGCATGCCGAGCTGATCGCAGGCGTCGAGCAGTTCCGATGTCGGCGGGTTGTGCGAGGTGCGGAGCGAGTTGCAGCCCATCTCCTGCAGCTTGCGGATGCGGTAGTACTGCACGGCGTCGGGCAGAGCGGCGCCGATGCCGGCGTGATCCTGGTGATTGCAGGTTCCCTTTATCTTGACCGGTTTGTCGTTCAGGAATAGCCCCTGCTGCGGATCGATGCGGATGGTCCGGATGCCAAAGGGAGTTTCGTAGCGATCGACAGTATTGCCGCCGACGCTGACTTCTGTAATCAGCTTGTAGAGATTGCGTTCTTCAAGCGACCAGAGCCGGGGCTGGCGGACCGGGATCTGCTGCGCAAAGGTGTTCTCTCCGCCGCGATCGATCGATGCCGGCGTGGTGCTCGCTTTGCCGACTGAGTTGCCGGATGGATCGAGGATCGTCGACGTGACGCGCGCGTTCTGCGCATCCTTGCCATCGTTGCGTACTTCCGTGCGGATGGACAGCGCGGCCGTGCCGCCATTCACCTTGCTTGAGACAAACGTTCCCCATTTCCTCACGTAAACGGGATTCGTCTTCACCAGCCAGACGTGCCGGTAGATGCCGGCGCCTTCGTAGAACCATCCATCGCTGAGCGTGGCATCGACGCGGACGAGCAGCACGTTGGTGCTGCCGGGGTTAACGAAGTCCGTCACGTCGAAGCTGAACGGATCGTAGCCGCCGCTGTGCCGGCCGATGTAGAAGCCGTTGCAGACCACCATCGACTCGCGATATGCGCCGTCGAACTCGACCACGATGCGTTTGCCTGCGTCGTCGGCGGGCAACTCAAACACGCGGCGATACCAGCCGACGCTGGTCGATGGATACTCGCGGCCGAGCGGATAGAATCCCTTGCTGGTAAGCGCGGGATCGTTTGTGAAGGGCAACTCGATCGCCCAGTCGTGGGGCAGGTCGATGGCGCGCCAGTCGCTGTCGTCGAAGGCGGCGGAGCTGGGAGCGAGAAAGTCGCCGGTTTTCTGGAAATTGCCGGTGCGATCGGTGCCGTAGCCGAAGTCCTTCGCGGGATCGTTGGCGTCGCCGAAGTGAAAGCGCCAGCCGAAATCGAGCAGGAGCCGTTCGCGTCCCGCGCCGGACTGCGATGGCGACGACGGGTTCGGCTCGTTCTGCGGGAGCGCTGCGGCTTCCGGATCGGGAACGTGCAGTGCATCGCTGAGCGGAACCATTCCGTGCGCGGCAGCCGCAGCAGCGGCGGGCGCGAGCAATCCAGCTTTCAGAACATCTCGACGTGATACCGGTTTCATTTCTTCTCCTGATCGAGCCCAGGGCATGGCCTGGCGATTTCCATTTGAACGGAAGCTCGAGCCGGTGTTTTGAAGCGACGCCAGTATATGACGAGAGCGGGTTTCAGGGGGCGCCCCTGGGTACAGCGGGTGGTGCGCGGAAGCATTTCATTCGGCGCGGCGGGATTTGCGAGCGGTCGCGGATCAATTTC
>DASYYN010000053.1:0-15886 GCA_035933815.1 Acidobacteriaceae bacterium | reverse complement strand
GCCAGTTCCGTTTTCCCCGCGCCGGCAGGGCCTTCCAGCAATATAGGACGGTGAACGCTTCCGGCCAGGAAGACGGCGGTCGCAACTTTGATGTCAGTGAAGTAACCTGTGCATTCAAGTCCGGCTAGCGTTTCCGTGGGTGAAGCAAACATCCGGCCCATCCTCCCGAACGCGTCGTGCGTGGGGAGAGCGTAGGACGCAACCTGATTTCGGTCAAACGAAGGTCGCCTTCAGCACAGATTTCAATGAGCCGGGTATACCTGATTATCTGGTCCCAGCCACCCCTTTTCCGTTAGCCGAAACGGATAATTGCTGCTGTAAGTTTGCTCAGTTCCTGCGGGAGTATTCCCCAGCTTCACCACGCTTCGGATTTTTGCCTGATAGAACAGGGTATATTCCTCGATGCCATTCACCTTCTTTAATAGGCCGTTAGTCTTTTGGAGACTGATGAGGTCTTGGTAATGGGGTGATCGGTTGATGTTTCTCCAAACGGCGATTGCATCCTGTTCTGTCGGCGGAGAAGGTGAACCTTTGCAGGCAGTTAGCTGCCATGCGAAAAGGCTAAAGGTCGCGAGGAGGAGAAGCGAGGGAATGAGTCTCTTCATTGCGGGGGAGGTCCTTTGCGAGATTTCATTTTTTCGAGAAGCGGCTTCATCTGTGCGAGCGTGCTTTCGAATGCGTCCCGCGCCTCGGCCATCCCTCGTTCCGGTCCGTAACGGATGACCAGGTGCACGATCAGGGTGCGAGCTAACGCAAGATCCGTCAACAACGGCAGGAAAGGTTCAGGAGCCGATTTCTCCAGTTCCTGAACGAAGGCGAGGATCTTCTCCGTATATTCGTCGCTGCGCGCCTTACCCAGTTCGGTGACCCATTCGGATTCCATGTCGAACTCGTTGCTCATCACCGCAGCCTCGCAGCTCATTTATTGATCCCTTTGTACCACCGTTCCCCCGCGGCTCAACTGTTGAAGACGGCCGGGTTCCAGTTAGAAGGACAAGAACGAGGGCGAGCCACTGCAGACGCATTTGACCGAATTCCAGAGCTGTCCTACACATACTTCGGGCGGAAGAGGAACGCGGGATTCTTCCGCATATCGCGTAGCCCGGATTTCCGAGATCAGCCCAGCGATCCATCAGGCAGAATCTCGGGACCGCGTAGTGGATGTAGGAGACGTTTATGCCAAATCTTGCCAGATTGAATGCCGGCAATCCTCCAAGGCTCTTTGCTGCAGATGCCCTCGGAGCGGCAGAAGTGTTTGTTAATGCGGTGGAAGCGGGAGATTATCTCGAACTTCACCCAGCTACCGTCCAAAGATTTGCCCGCGAAGGAGTGATTCCCGCGCATCCGGTAGCCGGTAGAAAAAGAAGGCACTGGAGATTCCTGCGATCGGAACTGGCCGAGTGGCTTCGCTCCAGAGGACAGGAGAGACCAGATCGGAAGTGAATCGCGCGATGCCAAACCGCCTACTCTTACGGTACATTTTGAGTACCGATGCACTTCGCGCCCTTTTTGAAAGGAGGGCGTTATGAAGAAGGCGCGAAGTCAAAAAGGAAGTCTGTGCCTGTCAGTCAACGGCAGCGGAACCCAGGTCTGGATCTTTCGCTGGTGGGAAACCTCGATGGACGGCAGGCGCGTTCGTAGGAAACGGCAAGTCGGCACACTCGACCAATACAAAACCGAAGAGGCAGCCGAGAGAGCTGTCCGCAACTGGCGGCTTGTCCTGCGAGCGAATCAGGATGGCGCAGCCAGCGGAATCACGATGAGAGCACTAATCGGTCATTTTCGGGAGAAGGAACTCGTCGACAAAGGTGAGGACGGGAGGGCTTGGTCTACGCGCGACCGGTACGAAGCCTACCTGAACTCCTGGATCGAGCCGCGGTGGGGAAAGGAAGAGCTCACCGCGATCCGGGCTCCACTGGTCGAGGAGTGGTTGCGTAACCTCCGGCAGAAACCGCGCAAACGGAAACAACCCGAACTGGTCGTGACCGCGCGGGAATCGAAGCCTCTGGCGCCTGCCAGCAAGGCCAAGATCCGGAATCTGATGAGCGTGCTGTTCAACCATGCGATCCGCTGGGGGTTTGCTGACCGCAATCCCATCAGCGGCCCCAATAGAGGCGCTGGCGTCCGTCAGAGTTCCAAGCGCGTCCGCATTCCCGACATCCTCGAGGTTTCTGAGATGCAGGCCATCGTCGCGAAGCTTCAGCTTCGCGAACGGGTCTTGCTCTTTCTCGTCATGGTGACCGGGCTGCGTCGCGGCGAGCTCTCCGGCATCCAGTGGGGCGACATCGATTTTGCGAATCTGCTGATCGATGTGCGGCGCTCGGTGGTGGATCAGGTGGTTGGACGGTGCAAGACGGAGGCCTCACAAAAGCCCGTCCCGATCGACGAGTACACGGCGCAGGATCTCCTGGCCTGGTACCGCGTCACCCCGTATCGCGAGCCGGGCGATTGGGTCTTCGCTTCAAACAGCCGTCGCGCCGGCAAAAACCGTGGAAAGCAGCCTCTATGGCTGCAAACGGTGATGCGCTATCACATCGAACCCGTCGTCCGCGAACTCGACATCCAGAAGCGAGTTTCCTGGCACACTTTCCGGCGCACCTATACGAGCCTTCTCCATGCCAATGGAGAGGACGTCAAGGTGGTGCAGGAACTGCTGCGTCATGGATCGGCGAAGGTAACTCTGGATGTGTACGCGCAGGCTCAGATGCCGGCCAAACGAAGGGCGCAGCACAAGGTCGTCGAGATGGTACGGCCGGAAGCGCGCCAGGAAGCACTCGAAATGGCGACTTAACTGGTCCCCAAACTGGTCCCCGACGATTTTCAGGGGTTTCCGCTAAGTTGCTGGCTTGATTTGGCGTCCCCGACGGGATTTGAACCCGTGTTATCGCCGTGAAAGGGCGGTGTCCTGGGCCGGGCTAGACGACGGGGACGCTGTGAGGGGCCGCGCCAGAACAGCGCAGCCGGCCATTTCCGACTCTACCAGGCGCTCCGGGCAAAGTCAAAAGCACCGCTCAGCGAGTCAGCAGGTTAGCGAGTCAACAAGTCGGCGGGTCAGCGGGTCGGCCGCGCCAGCAGAGTTCGTACGCTCTTCAGAGTGGCGCTCCGCGGGCAGTAGAAGAAGTCTCGGTCGTGCGAGCTGAAGAGCTGACTCGCCGGCTCGCTGAGCCGCTCCTGATGCATTACGCTGGTCCTGCAATGCGCCGCTTCCGTTACCTCGACCTGCTCACCATCGGATTCGTGGTGGTGCTGCTGGTGTCGAACCTCGTGGGCCAGAAGATCTGCCAGATCGGACCGCTCAAGGTCAGCGGAGCGCAGCTGCTCTTCCCCATCACCTATATCTGCGGCGACATCTTTACCGAGGTCTACGGCTATAGCGCCTCGCGGCGCGCCATCTGGATCGGATTTTTCGCCATGGCGCTGCTTTCCGTGATGGGAGCGATCGCCGTCGCGCTGCCCCCCGCGCCAGGCTGGCCCAATCAGCGGGCCTTCGCCACCGTCTTCGGGCTGGTGCCGCGTTTCGCCATCGCCAGCCTCATCGCCTACTGGGCCGGCGAGTTCACCAACTCCTTCACGCTGGCGAAAATGAAGCTCCTCACCCGCGGACGCTGGCTCTGGACCCGCACCATCGGGTCCACGGTCACCGGCCAGGCCGTCGATACGGCGCTGGTCATCGTCATCGCCTTCGCCGGATACACCTCGTGGTCGACGATGGGCATCATGATTCTCTCCTCGTACCTCACGAAAGTGGTGTACGAAACACTGGCCACACCCGCTACGTATCTCGTTGTAGGGTGGCTCAAGCGTGCCGAGGGCGTCGATGCCTTCGACGAGGAGACCGACTTCAATCCCTTCGCGCTCTCGCCCGCGTCTTCAAACCTGAGTGCCGAATCATAACCAGAGCAGCACCCGCGTGGCTCCGGATGACGCTTTTCCGCCACGAGGGGGCGGCATCTAACCGGATATAATCAAGTGGTTCCCAGCCGAAAGGAGCAGGCATTACATGCCCATTCAGCCCACCGCCAAAATCTGGCATAACGGCAACCTAATCCCGTGGGAGAAGGCCACCATCCACGTTATGAGCCACGTGGTGCACTACGGCTCGTCCGTTTTTGAAGGGATCCGCTGCTACACGCAGCCCCAGGGAGCGGCGGTCTTCCGCCTGCCCGAGCACATGCAGCGCCTGCTCGATTCCGCTCGCATTTACCGCATGACCCTGCCCTGGTCGCTCGACCAGCTCTCTTCCGCCGTGGTGGAACTCATCGAGGCCAACGGCGTCGCGCCCTGCTACATCCGGCCGATTGCTCTGCGCGGATACGGCGAGCTGGGCGTGAATCCGAAGAATGCGCCCATCGAGGTTTTCATCGCGAATTATCCGTGGGGCAAATACGTCGCGGGCGACGCAGCGGACGTCTGCATCTCCTCGTGGCAGCGGCTCGCGCCGAACACCATGCCCTCGCTGGCGAAGGCCGGCGCCAACTACATGAACTCGCAGCTCATCCGCATGGAGGCAGACAGCAACGGCTATGCCGAGGGCATCGCGCTTGACGTCTTCGGATACCTCTCGGAAGGCTCGGGCGAGAATCTGTTCCTGGTGCGCAACGGCGTGCTCTACACTTCGCCGCTGTCGAGTTCGGTCCTGTCCGGCATCACCCGCGACTCCGTGCTGACGCTGGCGCGCCACTTCGGCATCCCGGTTGTCGAAAAGCAGATTCCTCGAGAGATGATCTACATCGCCGACGAAGTGTTCTTCACCGGCACCGCCGCGGAGGTCACGCCGATCCGCTCGGTCGATCGCATCACCATCGCCGACGGCAACGTTGGTCCGATTACGGAGCAGCTGAAGGATGAGTTCATGGGGATTGCCAACGGACTCAAGCCCGACCGCTTCGGCTGGCTCACTCCGGTGCGCGTGAACACCGAACAGCCGGTCACGGCCTAGTTTCAGCAGCAAGTAGAAAACGCCCGGTTCTCGCCGGGCGTTTTTGTTTGCGGCGGCCTGGCGCCTACTCGAGCACGCCTCCCCGGCGGAAGATCACCACCAGATCCAGGGTTTTGCCAATGAATTTTCACGTGAGGGTCAAATTTTTCCACGGTATACTGGCCCTACATTCATAAGAAATTCGCTGTTATTGAACCACTTCTCTTTTGAGGCCTTTCCCATGACGCATCAGAGCCCTGCCGCTCGTGTATCTCCGTCCGCCTCCACCTTCAACCTGATCTCAAAGACCCTCGGCCTCGTCTGCGCTCTGCTGCTGCTCGCCTTTGGTGCCTTATCCGCCCGGGCGCAAACCGCCGGCGCGGGCACCATTACCGGGACCATCACCGACACCAGCCACGCTGTCATCACCAGCGCCACGGTGACGATCACCAACCTCGACACGGGTGTCAGCGCCAACATCCCTGTGAACGCCGAAGGCCTCTATGTCGCGCCGTTCCTGAAGCCAGGCCACTACACGGTACGCATCAGCGCCGGCGGCTTCGCAACGGTCGAGAAACCGAACCTCACCCTCGGCGTCGGCCAAACCCTGACCGCGGATGCCGCATTGCCGCCCGCCAGCGTCTCCTCGAAAGTCGTGGTGACCGCCGAGAGCCCGATCCTCGATACGCAGAAGACCGAAGTCTCCCAGGAGATTTCGCAGAACCTGGTATCGAACCTGCCGATCGCGGCCCGCAACTGGAGCGACTTCACGCTGTTGACTCCGAACACCACCACCGACGGCTCCAGCGGACTGGTCAGCTACCACGGTGTTTCCGGCCTCTACAACAGCAACTATGTCGACGGCGCGAACAACAACCAGGCGCTGTTCTCTGAGGCGCGCGGCCGCGCCATCGGCATGCCTTACGTCTACAGCCTCGATTCCATTCAGGAATTCCAGGTGGATTCCGCCACGTACAGCGCGGAATTCGGGCAGGCGGCAGGCGGCCAGGTGAACGCCGTGACGAAGAGCGGAACGAATGCCCTCCATGGCGACCTTTTCTACTATCTCCGCTATCCCACGCTGAACGCGCTGGACTCCTTCGGCAAAGCGCACGGGAATAAGACGCAGGCCATCAAGCAGCAGCAGCAGTTTGGCGGCAGCGTCGGCGGGCCGATCAAGCGAGACAAGCTGTTCTACTTCTTTACCTACGACGGCTTCCGTAAAGTCGCTCCGCTGGCCTACTCGTCGACGGCGAATATCTCGCTGACGCCCAGCGGCACGACCTCGAACACATCAGTCATCACGCCCACGCAGTGCCCGGCATCCATCAGCGGCACCCAGTGCACGACGGCCATCAAGTATCTGCAGAGCTTGTCCGGCATCTACCCGCGCGTCGGCAAGCAGGACATCTTCTTCCCGCGCCTCGACTACCAGCTCAACGACAAGAATCGCATCTTCGCCGACTTCAACTTCGCCAATTACAAGCTGCCCAACGGCTACTCCTCGTCGCCCAGCTACACGAACCTGTCCATTACGGCGAACGGCAACACCTACTACCACGAGCGGTTCTTCGTCACGCAGTGGACGTCGACCCTCAGCCCGCGGTCGGTCAACAATCTGCTCTTCCAGTGGGGACGCGACCTCGAGACCGCCGGCGTCAATGCTTCTGGTCCCAGCGTGACTCTCTCCGGTGTCCAGCAGTACGGCATGCCGAACGCTCTGCCCCGTGAGGCCGAGCCGGACGAGCACCGCTACCAGATCACCGACACCTTCTCGCACACCCAGGGCCGTCATGAGTGGAAGGTCGGCGGCGAAGCGAACCTCGTGCACGAGGTGATGATCAACCTCTTCCAGGGCGGTGGACTCTACTCCTACTCGCCCGGCACGCCGGTCGGCGCTTTCCAGAACTGGGTGCAGGACACCTACCAGGTGACACCGACCAGCGGATCGGCCGGCTACCACTACACCTCGTTCACGCAGGTCTACGATCCGATCACCCACGTCGGCAAAGACGACTTCTGGATGAAGGATCCCGACTGGTATTTCGAGGACACCTGGAAGGTGACGCCGCGCTTCACCGCCAACCTCGGCGCACGGTACGACCTGCAGATCACGCCCAATCCGACGCTGCCCAACAAGACCTCGGCGCTCGCCACCTACTACACGCAGAAGCTGAAGACCCCGACGGACCGCATCGTGCCGCGCATCGGATTTTCGTGGAGTCCGCGCAACCGCACTGTGGTGCGCGGCGGCTACGGCATCTTCGCCGCCCTCACCCAGGGCAGCACCTACTACGCGATGCGCGTGGAGAACGGCGTCTATCAGACGAACTACAACTTCAACTGCCCCAGCAGTAACTGTGCCAGCCTGGCGGGCGCACCCGAATTTCCCAACGTCCTCTTTACGCCGCCGGGGCCGCCGCTGGCCGCGCCGTTTAGCGGAGCAGCAACCCCCGCGGTGACGCCGGGCGGCAAGGCGCTCATCGCGAGCTTCCATGGGCTTGATCCCAACTTCGTTCCACCCATCGCGCACGAAGCGCAGCTCACGGTCGAGCAGCAGGTCGGCACCATGGCTCTTTCCGCGGGATACGTGGGCACGCGCGCGCTGCACCTGCCCATCTTTATCGACACCAACATCGCTCCCGCGACCACCACGAAGGCCTACAACATCTACGGCACGTCCGGATCGCAGTCAGGCTCCATCACGCTGCCCTTCTACACGCAGCGCATCACCACCGCCGACGGCTCCATCAACACCGGCATCAGCGCCGTCAGCTCGTGGTATCACTCACTGGTCGCCACGGCGCGCCAGCCGATGAGCCACGGCCTCGAACTGCTGCTCAACTACACGTTCAGCAAGGCCACGGACTTCGGCCAGGTCGGCGGCCAGTTCGGCACCTTCTACGGCTCCAATTTCCCGATCGACCCGTACAACATCAAGGGCGAGCGTGGCCTCTCTGACCTGAACCAGACGCACCGTTTCGTCGGCAGCTTCGTGTACGCGCCGCAGATGTTTCATAACCTGTCGAACGGCGTGGCGCGCTATGCTCTCGACGGCTGGTCTGTCTCCGGCATTACGACCGACGCCTCAGGCTTCCCAGTCACCGCGTTTATGAGCGCGAATGCTCCGGGCGGCGTGGATGGCGGGCTCACCGGCGGGACAATGAGCTCCAGCTCCGGCGCGGCTTCTCCGGGACGCGCGCCGCAGGTCGGCCGCAATTCCTTCAAGGGTCCCGGCTTCAACGATCTGGACATGCGCATTTCGCGCACCTTCCCCATCCGCGAGAAGGTCAGCTTCCAGTTCCTGGCCGAGGCCTTCAACCTGCTCAACCATCCGAACGTGCTGAGCGTCGCGACTACCGGGTATCTGTTCGTCGCGCCGGGAAAGAGCGGCGGCGGCGTGGCCTGCCCCACGGTGGCCGGATCGGGCGAGGCAAACTTCAACGGCTGCATCGTGCCCAACGTCGCGCCCTACACGAGCACGCCACTGGGCACGCCCACCAGCACCAGCGGCGTCCTCTACACCGAGCGTCAGCTGCAGTTCTCCGGAAAGATTTTCTTCTAGCCGGGAACCGCGTGCGCCATGTTTCGCGCTTGTCGAGACATGGGATCAGCAAGAAAAATCCCCCGCCACGGCGGGGGATTTTTTGCCTGTTTCACTGATCAGTGATTTCTGATCACACGCTTTCGCTACCGGCTACGGGCGGCCTTCAGGCCCTTTCAATCGTCACCGACTCCAGCACCACCGGCTTGACCGGCCGATCCTGGCGGTCGCGCGACAGCTTCGAGATTTTGTCCACCACGTCCTGGCCCTCGACCACCTCACCGAATATCGTGTGATTGCCGGTGAGCCATTCGGTCGCCGCCACCGTGATGAAAAATTGCGATCCGTTGGTGTTGGGACCGGCATTCGCCATCGCCAGCTTGCCCTTCTTGTCGAACCGGTGCGGCGATCCCTTCGTCTCATCTTCGAAGCGGTAGCCGGGGCCGCCGGTGCCATTGCCCGCCGGATCGCCGCCCTGAATCATGAAGTCCGGAATCACGCGATGGAAAACCGTGCCGTCGTAGAGCTTGCTCTTGCTCTTCTGGCGCGTCTGCGGATGCGTCCACTCGCGATTGCCCTCGGCCAGATCCACAAAATTGGCGACAGTCTTCGGGGCTTCCTTCTCAAACAAGCGGCACACGATGGTGCCTTCCGTGGTATTGAAAACGGCATAAGTGCCTGGCGCTCGGCTCATACAAACTTCTCCGTGTCTGTTTTGGAATTTGGGTGATGGCCTGACGTTCAGCTTTGATTCTATCTGCCGGAGGTGGCAGCCACCGCGTCAGCAGCAGGTTCTGCCGAAATCTGCACCGCTGCCGCTGCAACTCGGTCATCCCCGCGCGCCGGCACGAGCACGCGTGCCGCAGCCGCCGCGATCACCGTTAATGCCAGACCGCCAAGAACATCGGTCAGGTAGTGCCAGCCTGTCGTCAGCGTCGAAACCGCGACCAGAACCGCCAAGGTCCACGCGATCACGCGCAGGCGCCGCACCGAGGCGAGCGCCATGGCCGACATCATCGCCAGCAGCACATGGAATGAGGGGAACGCCACGATGCCTGCATCCCCTTTATTCAGATCGACCACTGCCGGGCTCTTCAGCAACGCCAGATAATGCGTCACCGCCTGCTGCTCTCTGTTAGCGTGGAAGCCCTCGGTCGTCCACGGACCAGCGGCCGGCCACAGCGCGAACGCAGTGGCGGTCACGATCCCCGCCAGCACGACACCCGCCACGAGGCGGCGCGATGCATCGCCCTTGCCCATCACCGGAGGCACCAGCACCGCCGCGATCAGCATCGGCCCGACGAGCGCGTAGATCACCGCCAGCGCGATGTGCAGTGCCGGCCAGTGCTCCACACCACGCGCAAACGCGAGGGTGGAGAAATGCATCGTCCGGTCCAGCGCCGTGAGCTGCGCATCGATCAGCGGCCGCGGACTGCGCCCAGCAATCTGCATGGTCACGGCCAGCGCCTGGAAATACAGAATCGCCCAGATCGCCAGCTCGCACGATTCGATCAGCCGCGGCAGCGGGCGCCGCCGGCAATACCACAGCAGCACCGCCAGGAATGCCGCGCCGAGCCACACGTTCAGCAACTGTCCCGATCCAACGAAGTGCACAGCGCGCGCCAGCACGAAATTTGTGCTCATGAGCGCGATCAGAACGACTCCCATCGTCAGATGGAATCGCCGCGCGCCGGCGTTCGCCGTAATCGCTTCCGTCTTCATTGCGGACTCGCAGAGAGCTGCGACGGCGGTTCCGGCGGAACCGGCTGGCCTGCAGGAATGATGGTCACCTTCTTCAGCAGCACCGGCTCGATCGGCTTGTCCTGCGCGTTGCGGTTCACGCGTGCAATCGACTGCACGACGAGGACACTGTGCTCATCGCACTGGCCGAAGATCGTGTACTTCTGGTTCAGATACTCCGCCGGTCCTTCTGTGACGAAGAATTGCGATCCGTTGGTATTCGGACCGCTGTTCGCATAGGCCAGCCGTCCCGGCACATCGAAATTCAGATTTGGATTGAACTCGTCGTTGATGTAATACCCCGGATCGCCCTCGCCATTGCCCACGCGGTCGCCGCCCTGGATCATGAACTCAGGAATGACGCGGTGAAATGTCGTGCCGTCGTAAAAGGGCACGCCCTTCACTTTCTTTTTCGTCTGCGGATCGGTGTACTCCTTCGTCCCAGTCGCCAGCCCGACGAAGTTCGCGACCGCATTGGGCGCTTCCTTATCGAACAGCCTGCACGTCATCCGCCCCATGCTGGTGTCGAAGAGGACGGTCGGCCCGGTCGGCTGCAGAGCGGGCTTCACGTTCTGATCTGGCGAGTCCGGCAAGCTCGATTGTGGCGCGCTCTGCGTCTGCGGCGCGGAAGTGGGCGGCTGCGCCTGCTGCGAGCTCGGCTGCTGCGTCGGCGCGGCGGAATTGGGTTGCTGCGCAAATGCCGGCCCAGCCAGCAAAACTGCGGCGCCAATAAGGGGGGTAAGGAAGCGGAACATTACGACAAGACTACCCCAACTGCCCCCCGCGCCGCCCCTCCCAAAAAGTCGCAGAGATCGCTGTCCGCTACGCCCTATCCCCTAACCCCTATTGCCTATTCCCTGCTCCCTGATTGCCGTAGCTCACATGCCAGATGGACCCCGTGCCGTCGTCCGTCACGAAGAGCGAACCATCCTTGCCCACCGTGACGCCCACCGGCCGCCCCCACACATTGCCGTCCGGGCGCACGAAGCCGGTGAGGAAGTCCATGTACTCGCCGGTCGCATGCCCATCTTTCACCGGCGCTACGATCACCTCATATCCGGCGCGATTCGACTTGTTCCATGAGCCGTGCTCCGCGGCAAACACATCGCCCTTGTACTCCGCCGGGAACTGCGATCCCTGGTAGAACAGCATCTCCAGTGAGGCGAAGTGCGGCTGCAGCAGCACGTCCGGCGTGATTACTTTCCCCTTCAGCTCCGGATGTTTTCCCTGCTGCCGCGGATCCCACACGCCGCCGTCGGCGCTCATGTAGTACCACGGCCAGCCGTAGAAGCCGCCTTCCTGAACGTGCGTGATGTAATCCGGCACCAGTTCGTCGCCGAGCATGTCGCGCTCATTGGTCGAGCACCACAGCTCGCCGGTTACCGGATTGATCGCCTCGCCCACGCAGTTGCGAATGCCCGACGCATACACCTTCTCGAATTTGCCGTCCGGCGTGAACTGCAGCACGTCGGCCCGGTGATACTCCTCCGGGTGCGTGTCCGGGTCATCGTCGTTCGAGTGCGATCCCACGGACACCAGCATGTGCTGGCCGTCCTTCGTGAACACGATGTCCCGCGTCCAGTGGCCGCCGCCGCGCAGCCGCCCACCGCCGGGCAAGTCCGTCAGCTTCTGCGCCGGCCCGCGCGCCTTCAGATCGCCGTTCTGATACGGAAAGCGCACCACCGAATCCGTATTGCCGATGTATACCCATTTCGGATTCGGCCCTGCCGGATAGAACTGAATCCCAAACGGCTGGCTCAGGTCTTCAGCGAACGTCGACACCTGCTTCGCCTTGCCGTCTGTCCCCACGCCGCGAAACACCATGACCTTGTTCTGGTAGCTGATCGCGACAAACAAATCGCCATTCGGCGCTGTGCGGATCTCGCGCGGCTGATCGAGCCCCGTGTAGTACTGCTCGACTTTGAAGCCCTTCGGCGCCTGCGGCCACGCGTCCTTCGGCCGCGGAACCATGTCCGGACCGTTGTCCACACCCTTCGTCGCATACGGCGCCGGCAAATCCTTCACCGTCAGGTGGCGCATCACGCCGGGATGCTCCTTCGAGTAGTCCGTGAACGCGTCCTGGCCAGTGAGCACCTGTCCCAGGGCCGGCATTCCGCCCAGCAGCATAGCGCTCGCCAGCGCAGCAGCAGCGTAAGTCACCTTCTGCATGAGTCCCCTCCGGAATCAGTTTAGGAAAAGAATGAAGCCCGTGCTCGTCAGATGCGCGCGAGAGCCCCTCTGCTCCTATTTTCAATCACTGGGGCTGATCGCTGCCGGGCGCAGGCAATGCGCGAAGCTCCTGCGGAGACTGGAGGGCATGCTGTAGCAACGCTGTCGGAATGGTTCCGGTCAGCACCGCCTTATTGCTGTGCCGCTCGACCTTGACGCTGTTCAACATGTCGCGCATCGGCTGATCGAACTGAGCTCCACCCGCCGTATTCTCCATCGTGCGCACCAGCTGCAGCACGGTCTGCACCGATTCCGTCGTGTCGGCGGCGGCCGCTTCGCTGGGCGCAATCTCCTCCACGCGCAGATGAATGCGTCCCACCCACGACAGCGACGCAATCAGCGTCGCATCCAGCGGCACCGGCACGCGCAATCCCAAAACACGCACGCCCCCGTTGCGGTTCAGCGGCAGCGCAATTTGCCCGATCCCCCAGGCGATCGAGAGCAGCGGCACCTGCGGATAGTACCTCGACAGCAGCGACGAGCCGGAAAACGGCAGCGCCGCGGTGCGGTGCCGGTCGATCATGGAATGGATCTGCTCCGCAGTCGGGGCGTTGCTCACCGCCACCATGTCATAGCCCACCAGCGTCACGCGCACGGTGCGCCCTTCGCTGGGAATGTTGTAAATCGTGTGCCCGGCGTAGGGTTCCTGGCTCGCCGCTTCGCTCGCCAGCCAGTTCGTCAGCCGGCGCCCGTCAAACTTTCCGGAAAACACCTCGGAAAATGCTACGGGGCCGTTCGGGCCATTGGGATAATTCATGCGGTGAAGCGCAAACGCGGCATCGTCCAGATCGCGCTCAAACTGAATCCCGGTCGCATCGATAAACCGCTGGTACTCCGGCGAGTGCGTCACCGGATGCTGCTCGAAATGCGTTGCCGAGCGCAGCGGCCGCATGTCCAGGTAGACAATGCCGTCGGACTCCGGCAGCAGCCGGGCCGCTTCCGGCGGAGCTTCTTTGCGGAGGTAAATCGCGCCGCCCAGCAGCAGCAGCACGACAATCACAGTGGCGATGGAAATCCGAGTACGCCGGCGGGTCATCGGGATGTGGCTCTATCATCTCACCCGCCGTCAAATTCCCGCCTCGAGCCGCTCCGCCGCGGCAACTTCCCCCGCCCTCCCCAACTCCCACCTGTAGAAGCCATTTGCAAGGCCACAGGAGGAACCATGGCGGAGCCGCAACGAGAGATCCAGCCCAACGCAGGAGCCGAATCCGGCACAAATCGCTCGCCTGAGCATTTTCAACGCTCTCCCGGACACCACAACACCGTTCCCGAGCCCGCCGCCCACGTCGGAACGCCCACGACACGCACGCCCTCGGGCACGAATCAGGGCATCAGCAACCGCTCCGTTGCCGTGGAGGACGAGGGCCAGGAGAAGGTCGTTCGCGACAGGCCTGACGTCCAGGCGGGGCTGAATTCTAACCGGCGCAAGTGAGCAATTTTCGAGTCATTTGGGTGCCCCATCCTTCTAGTTGGCCACGGCGAACGAAAGGGTGGGGACTGGTTGCTGAAGGCTGACCGCTGAGCGCTGCTTTTGTGATAATTTCAATTTGTACCCATCGTTTTGAAGACGCAGGCGTGTGTCCTCCGGGCGACGGGGTGTTGGGGCTGTCAGGGCTGGCGTAGCTCAGCTGGTAGAGCATCTGATTTGTAATCAGAGGGTCGGGGGTTCAAATCCCTTCGCCAGCTCCAGTTCGCCGGTAGATTTTCCGTCGCAGCGATTCCCGATAGCGTGCGCATGCAGGTAGAGCCGGAACCACGTTCCGGAATGCCGCCGGGTGTCCAAAGCGAGGCATGGGTTCGGTTTTACGCACAGGTGGCCGAGTGGTTAATGGCAGCAGACTGTAAATCTGCCGCTCTCAGGAGCTACGGAGGTTCGAATCCTCCCCTGTGCACCAGAGTTTGAGGCGCACCCGCCGCCAGAACGGGAGCGGGTGAATCGCGGAGCGAGCGCCGGAATCGCGCGAGCAAAGCGAGAGGGATTCGACGAGAGCCGCAGGCGCGAAGTCGAACCCTGCAGTCCGGCACTACGGAGGTTCGAATCCTCCCCTGTGCACCAGAGTTCAGCAGCAAGCAGTACCGCCGTTCGCGGCGAATTGAGGGGTAGCACCGTGCGCGCAGGAGAGGTTCAGGACGGCGCTCGGAATCCAGCAGCAGACCGGAAGCGCATGGGCACGGCCCTGGGCGTTCTCGCCGTGCTGATGGTGCTCGCCTGGTTCACCATTGACGGCAGTGCGGTTTTGCCGGTTCGGGAGTACAGCTTCGGCAGCGTCAGCTTTGGCGGATTCGCCCTGCCGGTGCGCTGGATTCCGGAGATTATCCTGGGCCTCTTCGCCGTACGCGTGGTCACCGCCAATATGCGGGCGCGTCTCGAAGAACAGGATCGGCAATAGCAGGTTTTCCGTAGTAGGTTGGTAGTACAGGCTGATGTAGCTCAGTTGGTAGAGCACTCCCTTGGTAAGGGAGAGGTCACCGGTTCAATCCCGGTCATCAGCTCCAGATTTTCAGCGGGTCAGCGAGTCAGCCGGTTAGCGGCATTTTTTGCTAGCTTGCTGACTCGCTTCTGCCGAAGGCAGGCTGACTCGCTCGGTTTTCAGGCGGGAGTAACTCAGTGGTAGAGTCACAGCCTTCCAAGCTGTTGGTCGCGGGTTCGATTCCCGTCTCCCGCTCCAGAGTTCAGAAGCAGGATTCGATCGAAAATGTTTGAGCAGGCAGTCATCCCCATTCAGGACGAGAAGACCTTCGCCGAGGTGCGGCAGGCGCTGGACGACGCCTTTGCCCCGGCACGCGTTTCCGGCTTTCTGCGCCAGGTGAGCAGCGCGAAGCTGCGCGTCCGCCAGTTTGAAGCCATTCTGGGCCAGGGAATCCTTGGCAAGCCGGCGCAGGCCGCCTATGCGAAGCTGGGCGACGCCGACCGCGGCCAGGTTCGCGAACAGTACCTCCGCCGCATCGAGCAGGTCGCGCCCGAGGTCCGACAGAAATTTTTTAAGCTGTACGCGAGCTACTGATCGGTGATGCAGGTATTAAGCGTGAATACCAGTGGCTGGATTGAGGGATCCAACACCGAGATTCGCGTAGAGTTTGACGATGATGCCTGGGCAGAAGCGGAAGGCTGGAGTGGCCCCGGCGAGAAGATCGTTGAGAAGTGTTTTTGGCGTTTAGTTTGGGAGCGCTGGGATGAAGTTTCTGGCGAGTCTGTGCGATTTAGAGTGAGCAGGAGTGATCTCCTGGGCTTGGTTGAAAGACTGCAGGCCGCCAACAACGAGATTGTCAATTGAAGACGTTTTTGAGAGGGAACCACCATGGCGAAGGAAAAATTTGACCGGTCGAAGCCGCACGTGAACGTGGGCACGATTGGGCACATTGATCACGGCAAGACGACGCTGACGGCGGCGATCACGAAGGTGCTGTCGAAGCACAACCCGAAGATCCAGTTCCGCTCGTTCGACTCGATCGAC
>DASYYN010000029.1:0-6348 GCA_035933815.1 Acidobacteriaceae bacterium | reverse complement strand
TCCGTCGCCCAGCACCCGGCCACCCAGCAGCCATCCGCCGCCGTGTCCTCCGCCCAGCCTGCGCGCCCACTCGACCGCTGGATATTTCCCGCACTCGGCGTACTCTCCCTCATCGCCTCCTGCGTCCTTTACTCGCTCCACAAGCAGGAGTGGGCCGACGAAGTCTTCAGCCGCACCGAACTCAGCGACCGCTCGCTGCCGCACCTGATGCACGCCCTCGTGCACCTCGGCGGAGCCGGAATGCCGCTCTTCTCCCTCACCGCCTGGCCCTGGGCGCGCCTCTTTGGCCTCAGCGACCTCTCCCTCCGTCTCTACTCCTGCGCGGGCGTTTGCGGAGCGTTCCTCGTTCTCTTCTTCGCCCTCCGCCGCCGCTTCACCGCGCGCGCCTCGTTCCTCGGTGTCGCCTTCGCCCTCTTCGCCTGCTCGGTGGTGATCGATCAAAACGCCGAGGCCCGCGGCTACGGACTCTACCTGCTCCTCTGCGCCCTGGCCATCGCGCAGTTACTGCGTGTCATGGACACACCGCGCCCCTCCACGCGCGACCTCCTGCTCCTCGCCCTCACCCAGGCCGGAATGGTCCTTGGTCACGTCCTCGCCCTCATCTTCTGCGGACTCCTCCTGCTGGCCCTCGTGGCTGCCGACCTCGTCGCGCGACGCCTCCGCTGGCGTGTCTATCTCAGCTTCTGTGCCGGATGGCTTGCGATCCTTCCCTGGATTCCCGCCATTCGCGCCTCAGCCGCCATTGCCAAACCGTACGGCTGGCTCACGCCGCCGACCGCGGCCCACATCCTCATCGCCTTTTCCTGCTGGTTCTTCAGCGGCATCTACCACCCGCTGCTGGGCACGGCCAAAGCGGATCTCGCCGGATGTGTCGTCGGCATCATCTGCGTCGCCATTCCGGTCATCGCCGCTCTGCAGTCGCTCCGCGCGGCAACGCCGTCGCGCCGCGCCGTCCTTCTCGTCGGACTCGCGCTCGTCTGCGCCCCGCTGGCCTTCGCGCTGGTCTCGTATCTCATCAGCCCCATCTGGGTCGCGCGCTACATGGTGCCCATGGCGCTCGGCATGGCGATGCTCGCCGCTGCCTGCTTCGACAGCATCCCTGCGCTCCGCGGCAAGGCGGGCGCGCTCTTCGGATGCGTGCTGCTCCTGCTGCCCATCGCGGGCGCGCTCGCAGCGAAGTCCGAATACATCGATGTCGCTCGCGTCGATCAAATCGCTGCCGGACGTCCCGTCGTCTGCGACTGGGTGCGCGACTTCATGGTGATGGTGCGCTACTCGTCCGATCCCTCAGCGCTCGAGTACCCGCTCGACTGGTCCGCCGCGCTCCAGGGGCCCCCAGTCTCCGTCGGCGCCTGGAACCTGCTGCAGAATTATCGCCGCGAGGGCTACCTCACGCCGTATCTCGACGACGCCTCCGTCGTCCTCAACCAGCGATCATTCCTCGTGCTCGACTCGACCGAGACGAACTGGTTCCAGCTGCGCATCGCCGGCAATCCTCGTTACGAGTGGAAGCAGATCGCGCAGATCGACGCGACCCGCCGGATCTATGAAGTTCATCGACTTCCCTGAGCCGCCGCCGCGGCTGTCCTGAAGCCGCGGCATAGCACTCTTAACTTCGCGAAAAAAATGTCATCCTGAGCGAGCGCGCCGAACCCGCCGCGCGGGTTTTGCGCGGCGAACTGGTTCAGGCCGCGAGTCGAAGGACCTGCGTTTGCCCCCTAACGGAACTGCTTACAAAGGCTGCGTGGCTCTTGGCGCCCTTAGCTCACAGCCACAGGTTCAGCCGCGATCGCAACCGGAGCGCTCTCGCTGCTCTTTGCTGTCGCGCGCGCCCACAGGAACCATCCCAGCCAGAAGGGAGCCGCCCACAGCCAGAACGGCGAGCGCACCTGAATCCCGCACAGCTGCTGCACGTCGAGCCCGATGTACGCCACCGCAATCGCCGCCAGCGCCAGCCGCGAGCGCGTCCGCGCCGCCGCGAACAGCAGCGCCGGTATGCCCAGGCACTGATCCCACGGGAAGCAGTAAGGAGCTGCGAAGAGCGACACCAGAACCGCCAGCCCGCCCTGATTCGTCCAGTCCCACTCGCGCCGCCGCTGCCAGTAGTAAACCAGCCCCCACACGCAGGCCACCGCCGCCGGAATATACGTCAGCCAGTCCGCCGAAGGCCGGATCAGATCCCGCAGCGCGACGCTCAGGCAGGCAATCTTCTCGTGCGCAATGCCCGAATGCCGCGCCCACTCCAGATACTGCCGCCACGCTGCCGGATCGATCCACTCCGTCACCGCGCAGCTGGCCGCCATCGCCGTCACAAAACCCAGCAGCACCCGCCACGTCTTCTCCAGCACAATCCACAGCAGGAAGGCCGGCACGCACGCCAGCAGCAGATGCGGCTTCACCATGCAGAGCGCCAGGCCCGCGCCTGCTGCGAACGGCGTGGTCTTCTGCAGCCGCAGAAACAGCGCCAGCCCCAGAAACGCAAACACCGGCGTCTGCCCGGCCACCACGGCATTAATCGCCAGCGGCGAGAAGTACCCGATCCACACCACTTTGCTTCCCGGCACGCGCACCACCGGCCACACGATCCAGGTGGCGGCCACGGTCAGCGCCAGCAGAAACAGCGTCCACACCGCCGCACCGGTATGCACGCCCATCAGTCCCAGCGGAGCAGCCAGCGGCAGCGTCCACGGCGGATTCCGCATGTAAAACGCCTCGCCGCTCTTCACGCCCCAGGCGTGCTCCAGCACCCCCATGCCATGCGCGTCGTACGGATTTCCATGGTGCAGCAGCTGCTGTCCTGTCGCCCAGTACACGATGTAGTCTCGCGTCCCCGGCGCATGCGACAGAATCGAGGGCACGAACAGAAACGCCGTCACCGCCACCAGCCCGCAGGCAAGCCCCATCAATGCGTCGGCGTAATCGCCGCGCTCTCGTTTGGAAACAGCTTTGCCTGGGGTCATGGGTTCATTCTACTGACCAGCCAAAACCGGCCAGATGCCACCTTTGAGGGATGTCCTGCGCCGCGGCCACGCACGCCGCGCGATCCGGCTAAGCTTCCTGCGCTTGTTCCTGAAGCACGATCGTGCGCCGCCTGGAGAATGCCTTGTCCACTGCGACGACCAGAAGAATGTAGGGCACCGCCGCCACCACATCGATGATGTAGTGTTCCCCGGTGCTGATCGTCGAAATCGCAGTCAGGATGCAAAAGATCAGTCCCGCCCACCGCCACTTCCCATGCAGAAAAACCATGCAGAGCAGTGCGATGCCGACATGCATCGAGGGTATGCAGTTCGGCGCCGCCTTGGGATCGCTGACGAGAGCCGGTCCTACTGCCGGACACAGGGCGAAGATGACAAATGCTCCCAGCGTACTGCCGATGCAGGTTCGCAGCAGCGGTTTCCAGTCGCCAAAAAGAAACGCGACTGCAATGAATACGGACAGCGCATCATAGACCCAGTCAAACAGCTTCCACACGAAAGGATGCAGCAGAAACCAGTGAAAAATCAGAATGCTTCGGCCGCCGTCCAGGCTGGAGAGCAGCGCATCCCGGCGGGGACCGGCCAGAGCATCCACCAGCACCAGAAGCGGACCGCCGATAACGCCGCAAGTCGGGAAAAACAGACCAAACAGAATCGCCCGTTTCCGCAGGCTGGGCTTGAAGTACCCCACCACGAGCGCAAAGACAACGGCCAGCAGAATGCCCTGAATGATGCCGTATTGCATCAGGCGCCCATACACCAGGAGACAAACTCCCAGAGCAAGGACCGCCCCAAACCACTCTTCGCGCTTCATGCTGCCTCTCCGTATCGCGCCGGGGAATTGCGGAGAGTGTAGCAGCCGCCAAGTCGCACCTGCTGTGGCACTTTTGGGGCATCCGGACAGCCGCTTTGCGGAACTAAAACGCGCCGAAGCTAAGTATTGATGCCGCCCACCCTGGATGTTCGCCGTCGAAAACACAAAGGGAAGCGTCAAGCGCTTCCCCTTAACCATCTCCCGACACCCTGTACGCTAAACGCTATACCCTACACGCTACTCGCTTCAGCACTTCCTGCACTTCGCCATGATGGCCTTGTGCAGCCGCTCCTGCAGATCCTCGGGCAGCTCATACAGCTCGTGGCTTCGATAGATCTGGATCGTCTTCCGCGTCGTGCTCAGCGTGATCTCGCAGTGCTCGCAGCTTCGCAGGTGCTCCTCTAAATCGGCCCGCAGCGGAATCGCCCAGTCCTGGTCGAGCATGTCGTCGAGCTGCGCCAAAAATTCCGTGCAGGTCACTTCGCACCACCCTGGGACGATCGCGCGTCCCGCTTTTTGAAGTAGCGCGCCAGCCGCTCGCGCAATTGCAGACGCGCGCGCAGCAGCCGCGACTTGACCGCCGGAATACTCAGGCCCAGCGACTCTGCCGTCTCTTCGGTCGACAGCCCTTCCACATCTCGCAGCACAAACACCACTCTGAACCCCGGCGGCAATCCCTGAATCGTCTTGCGCAGGATATCCGCCATCTCCGACTGGCCGTACATCGCCTCCGGATCGGGGCTCCAGTCGGCCAGATCGCGCGGCACCGAGCCTTCTTCGGTCTCCACGTCCTCATCGATCGAGACCATCCGGCCCGTACGCCGCTTGCGCAATCGCATCAGCGCTTCATTTACTGCGATGCGCACCAGCCAGGTGTAGAACTTCGAATTCCCCTGGAACTGGTCCAGCTTCTCGTACGCCTTCAGGAACGCATCCTGCACCACGTCTTCGGCGTCTTCGCGGTTTTGGACGATATGCTGCGCAATCCGAAATACCTGGCGCTCGTACTGCCGCACCAGCTTCTCGAACGCCGCCATATCGCCCTGCCGCGCCCGCTCCACGAGCAGCACGTCAGGATGAACTTCAGCCGTTCCCTGTGATTGGATGGAAGAGGACATGTTTGGCTTCAGAATTTCAGAGGACGCCGGGGAGCCTTGCTTCACTCCTCATTCTAAATGCCGCCCCTCCACCCCCGCAAAATCCGGGTGCCCCATGTCTCCCGTGCTTGGAGACATGGGATCTGGAAAGTCCATCAACCTCGCCCTAAAGGGCACGACTTCAAAGAACGCAGAACGATATGGACCGCTTCGTGTCAGGGCACGACTTCAGTCGTGCCGTTACGGGTCCAGGATTCTGCGGGCTTTAGCCCCTGAGCGAAGCGCTTTGGAACCCGGGCGCCCCATAGCCTGCCCTGAGGGAGCCGAAGGCGAGTCGAACGGGTCTCCCGGTGTTGGAGACATGGGATCTGGCAACTCCATCAACCTCGCTCGCGCTTTTCGAGCGATGCTCCGCGAAGCGGAGGACGGTAGAAGCCCCGGCCTTCAGACCGGGGAAATAGCTGCTAAGAGAAGAGGGGCTTCAGCCCCGGGCCTTGTCCGACCCGGGTGCCCCATGTCTCCCGCAGCTGGAGACATGGGACCCCACTGGGCCGCCCACATTGTCCTCACCCTCCTCCTCCTTCTTTCCGGTTGTACGCGCACCCCCACCTACTCCGGCCCGCCGAATACCGTAATCAAAGTCGTGATGAAAAAATGGGCCATCGAACCCGCCCGCATCGTCGTCCCCCAGGGCGCCCGCGTCGAGCTCATCGTCTCCACCGCCGACGTCGAGCACGGCCTCGGCGTGCGCGGCCTCGGCATCAACGAGCCCGTCCAGCCCGGCCAGCCGCCCGCCGTCATCCGCTTCCTCGCCCAAACCCCCGGCACCTACCCCATGCGCTGCAGCATCCTCTGCGGCAAAGGACACAAAGACATGCTCGGCGAAATCGTCATCGAGCCGAATCCCGCCGCCTCTTCGCCTTCGCAGCAGCCCTGAAAAATACGAGAGGTATGCCGCAGCAGACCTGGCTGCGGTAGCATGGCCGTCAAAATCCTTCTTCAGGAGGTTCAGGGTGAAGCGAACATGTGTCCTTGTTCTGGCGCTGGCGGCGTGTGGCATCGCGGCGGCTCAGCAAACACCTCCTGTCCCATGGCAGCCAGTGAAGTTCCTGGTCGGACAATGGGTGGGCGAGGGAACCGCCGACACCAAACAGGCTGGCGCTGGATCGTGCTCCTTCGAACCCGATCTCCAGAACAAGGTGCTCATCCGCCGCAACCACGCCGAATATCCGGCGGCGGACGGCCACCCTGCCATCGCGCACGACGATCTCATGGTCATCTACCCGGATGCGCCTCTGCATCAGCTGCGCGCCTTCTATACAGATAACGAAGGCCATGTCATCCACTACACGGTGACGGCCGGCTCCGACGGATTGACCGCTGTCTTCCTGGCAGACGCCGAGCCCGGCCACACCCGTTACCGGCTCACCTACGCCCTCACGCAACCGGCGCACATGAC
>DASYYN010000024.1:0-32340 GCA_035933815.1 Acidobacteriaceae bacterium | reverse complement strand
ATCGTTCTCTGGTCGCCCGACTCGAAGAAGATCGCCACCTTCCAGCAGGACCAGCGGCAGGACGGCGACATGTACCTGGTCAGCACGCGCGTCGGCCATCCCGAACTCCAGCAATGGAAGTACCCGCTGCCCGGCGACAAGTACGTAACCATGATTGAGCGCGTCATTCTCGACGTCGACACCGGCCGCATGGTCCGCCTCAAAATGCCGCCGGACCAGCACCGCTCCACCGTGTGCGACAACATTGCCTGCGGCGCCGGCCCCGGTCGCACACCGGAGTGGGTCGACGTCGAGTGGTCGCCGGACGCGAAGACCCTCGCCTTCGTCTCCACCTCGCGCGATCACAAAGACGAGCACCTGCGCGTCGCCAACGCCGAAACCGGCGACATCCGCGACGTCTATGAGGAAAAGGTCCCCACGCAGTACGAATCGGGATTCAATCACGCCAACTGGTATTACCTGCCGCAGTCCAACGAGTTCATCTGGTACTCGCAGCGCAGCAACTGGGGCCACCTCTATCTGTACGACCTCACCACCGGCAAGCTGAAGAACCAGATCACCACGGGCGGCTGGGACGTGGCTCAGGTTTTTCGCGTCGACGACGGCAAGCGGCAGATCTGGTTCACCGCCACGGACAGTGTGCCCGGCGAGAATCCCTACTACGATCACGTCTACCGCATCGACTTCGACGGCACGCATCTCACGCCGCTCACACCCGAGCCCGGCAATCACGCCCTCAGCGCATCGCATTCCGGCCGCTACTTTGTCGACAGCGTCTCCACGCCGGAAACGCCGGCGACGACCGTCCTGCGCGACGACGCCGGCAAAGTGATCCTCCCTCTCGGCCGCGAAGACATCACGCGCCTCACCGCCGCGGGATGGAAGCCGCCGATCGCGATCACCGTCAAGGCGCGCGACGGCAAGACCGATCTCTACGGCCTCATGTTCGAGCCGACGAATTTCGATCCGGCAAAGAAATATCCCATCGTCAACCACATCTATCCCGGCCCGCAGATCGGCAGCGTCGGCTCCTACAACTTCTCCGCCGCGCGCGGGGACTGCCAGGCGCTGGCTGAACTGGGCTTCATCGTCGTCGAGATCGACGGCATGGGCACGCCGCAGCGCTCCAAGTCGTTCCAGGACGTCTCCTACGCCAACATGGGCGACAACACGCTGCCCGACCAGGTCGCCGGCATGAAGCAGCTCGCGCAAAAATATCCGTTCATCGATCTCAGCCGCGTCGGCATCTACGGTCACTCCGGCGGCGGCAACGCCACCACCGAAGCCATGCTGCGCTATCCCGACTTCTTCCAGGTCGGCGTCGCCGAATCGGGCAACAACGACAATCGCGAATACGAAGACGACTGGGGCGAGCGCTACCAGGGCCTGCTCAAAACCAACCCCGACGGCACCACCAACTACGACGATCAGGCCAACGAGAATTTCGCCAAGGGCCTCAAGGGTCACCTGCTGCTGGCGCACGGCACCATGGACAACAACGTGCCGCCCTACAGCACGCTCCTCGTCGTCGACGCGCTGATCCGGGCCAACAAGGATTTCGACCTGCTCCTGCTGCCCAACCAGCACCACGGCTACGGCGCCGACACGAACTACATGACGCGCCGTCGCTGGGACTACTTCGTCCGCTGGCTGCTCAACACCGAGCCGCCAAAGGAATTCGAGATCAAAACGCCGCCACCAGGACCGCCGGGTGGTGCCGGGCCCGAAGACGATTCCGTTTCGGAATAATCAAGAGTTGTCATCCTGAGCGCAGCGCCGCAGGCGAGGAGTCGAAGGACCTGCGGTTTGCTTTTCGGATTCACACAGGACGATTCCACCTATCAACCTCAAGCTTGCACTGTGGACAAGTTCCCCCTCCCCAGAGCGCCTGACGCAGATTGGCTGGAATTCGGATCGGCCTACGGATGTAGTGACAACGCGGACACTCGATCTTGCCCCGGAAGCCGAGAAAAAGTGCACTCGTGAGAAGCAGCGCCACGCCAATAAGAGCTACAGTCGACATCCCCTCACCACGTAAACCCACCCGAAGGTGGAGGCCAGCTGCCCATCATCTGCCGCAGCAGCACCACGCGCCCCAGGTGATACCCATTGTGCGCCGCCAGGCTCTCCAGTTGCTCGCGCACCGTCATCGTGCGCGTCGGTTTGCCCGCCGGTGACGGACACCGCACCGCGTTCCCGAGCACCGCCGCATCCCGCGCGACCTTCGCCGCCTCCTCCGCGCCATCGAGAAATCGCTTCCGCACCAGCTCCCAGCTTTCCTTCTCGTCCGCCGGCGGAAAACCCTCCGCCGCGCTGGCCGGACAGGGCGTCTCGATCCCCGAAACCCAGTTCAGCGTGATCTGCTGCCAGTACGCCATGTGCCAAACCTCGGCGTAAACAGTGTGCGAAGCGCCCGCGACGCTTCGCCGCGCCATCTCTTCGCTGAGGTTTTCAAGGATGTGCGACGGAGGCGCAAACGCGCTGTCGCCGTTCAGGCAGAGAGCCAGTTCACTCATGGAATCCGATTCTCGCAGACTTAGCTGTGCAGCGGGGGCAGCATAAATCCGAAGCAGGGAACTGCTCAACCTACACCCTAAACGCTATACGCTACCCCCTGCCTTTCTTCAGTTGCCGCCAGTCCGCCGCCGTCTGGTCCGCATACGCCTCGGCGAACTTCGCCAGCGCCATGCCGCACTTCTCCCCATTCCCCAGATACCCGGCCAGCACGAGGGCATCGCCGGAGCGCGCATGTCCCTTCGCCAGCAACTCGCCGCAAATTTCCGCGTAGTCAATCAGCCCCTGCCCCTGCAGGTCCTCGATCTCAATGCTCGCCTTGTGATCGTTCAGCTGCCGGACCAGGTAATCGCGATTCGCAATCGTCGTCCACCCCAGAAACGGATCCGACTGGAACTGCATCGCCCGCTGCCCCTCCGCGACGCGCCGCCCATGATGTCCGGATCCGCCCGCGGCTCCCGGAGGAACCGGCAGATACGGCAAATACGCCGACCCCGGCTCCTCTTTTACCTGCAGAAACAGCGGATCCCGCGCCCCGTTCCCCTCCAGATACACGAGGTAATCGCGCAGCCCCACGCTCCCCGTACCCACGACCTTAAACGCGACATCCACCGCCCGGTACTGTGCCAAAAAATGCTGCCGCTCCGGCTGCAGGCTCTCGCGATACGTCTTCACCGACGCCAGCACCGGACGCGCCTGCTGCGGCGTAAGCCTGCGCAGGATCGGCGGCTCATCCCGGAACACGCGCCCCTTCTTCGTCTCCACCGTCAGCGTGTCCAGCGTATGCAGCGGCGTCGCGCGCTCCGCCTTCAGCAGTGCGTTGCTCACCGGAGCGATCCTCTGCAGTCGATGCACCTGGAACCGCGCCACATCGATCACCGGCATCCGCGCCAGCGTCTGGATCAGCTTCGTGTAGCTGGCGACAAACTTCAGCACCACCGCCGTCGCCTTCTTCGGCTTCGCCGCATTCCCGCTGGTCTCCCGCATCGCGAGGACGAGGCTGGTCGACAGCCGCTTCAGATCCCACTCGAAAGGCCCGCGAATCGTCTCGTCGAAGTCGTTGATGTCGAAGAGCAGCCGCCCGTCCGGTGCGGCAAACGCGCCCAGGTTGCGCACGTGGGCGTCTCCACAGATCTGGTTCACGATGCCGGTGTGCGGCAGCAGCGCCAGATCGGCAGCCATCACCGGCACGGCGCCGCGAAAAAATCCGAAGGGCGAAGCCAGCATGCGCTCGTACTTCAGCGTCACCAGACTCGACACGCGCCCGCGCATCGACTCCTCGATCAGCGCCAGCGGATCGTGCTGCCGCAGCTTGGGGTCCCAGCGCGCGTGATCCTGCCGGTGAACCTGCCTGCGCCGCGCCTGGCCCATCGCGCGACGCTCCTGCGGTGTTGGGATATGCGGCATGCGCCCCCTTGCACCAGTTATAAACCGGAATCAGGAAGCCTCGCCGGTTGCGGTCATCAAACCTTGCCGAATACTGCCGCAAATGGAAAGACGGCGCCCTGCTGAGCAGAGCGCCGCCTCATTGTTAGGTCCGGCTCACTTCATGTCGTCAACATAGCGAGCCAGGATCACGGTCTGCCCGGAGATCGGATCCTTGATCAGCAGGCCGACCACGCGGATATTTGCCGCCGTGCCTACGTCCGCCAGCGTGCTCAGTCCGTTGCGGAACGCTGTTCCCGACTGCGTGTAGACCGTGACCGTCTGCGGAATCAGCAGCCCGGCAAAGCCGGTGACCTTCATCTGGAAACTGCCGTTGCTCTCGTTCACCGAGTTGGCAACCACGGTCCCGTTGAAGCCCCAGTTCCGCAGAACCACGCGATTCACGCTAAGCGCCTGCGCGTTCTGCGCTCCGCTGATCGGGCCGCCCACCGAGACATGCTGCCCGGGCAGAAGCGTCGACGAGTTGAACAGGAACTCGGTGAACCGGTTATGCATCCAGTAGATGAAGTACTTCTCCGACCCGCTCAGCTGCACCTGGTCGATGTCGCCATCGTTCACTGCCGTGCCGTTCGCCGGCAGCGTCGCGCGCACGTAGAACTGGAAGTTGTTTGCCGCGCCCGAAGACGGCGTCACATACGTGACCTGGCCCGAGGCGTAGAAGGCGTTCTGCGAAAGAATCGCGACTTCGTCCGCATCGATCGTCGAATCGGCCTTGTCCAGTTGTCCCGAAATCTGCACGATGCTGGTGTTCGTCAGGTCGCTGAAGCTCTCGCCATTCTCCCACTCCGTGTTGCCGTTCACCTTCACGGTGAACTGCCGCCCATGCGGACCCTGAATCACGAACGACTGCGAAGACGCGGTCCCGACGCTGGCCACGCCCGCGGTGAACTCATCGATGTGGGCGCCGGCATCCGTCGGTCCAACCGTGTTGATGTTGAACGTCGGCGTCACCTGCCCGGTGATCTGCCCGTTCGTCACCTGGATCGACTTATCCAGCCGGAAATCCAGCCGCACGCCCACCGGTGCGCTCGTCGTCACCACGAGAGGATTCGCGAGCGTGACCGTTGCCGTCGGACTGGTGAAGGTCGCCGGCATCGTCGCGATCGTCGGTGCCGATCCACTCTGCACGTTCAGATAGCCGATCGTCGCGCTGGCAAACGTGACGCTGATCTGGTTGTAGGTTCCCGGCGCGATGCTGTTCACATCGATCAGCGTTTGCAGGCCGTTGAACCGGGCAAAGTCGATCGTCGGCGTCCCGCTGATCAGCGGCACCGAGGTGCCGTTGGCGGTAATGGCGTTCATCGACTGGATGGTGGCGTTGAACGAAACGACGCTGGCCAGCGGAGCATCAGTGCCGACGACAAACGCGGTGCCGGTGTTCGAGGACGAGTTGATGCCAAGGTCTTTTTCAATCGTGCCGCAGCCGCCGAGCAGCATGGCGCCAAACATCAGCGGCACAACGCCGAGCACTGCGGAGATACGCGCGGGAGAATGGGTTCGCATGAATGGGCTCTTTTCCGCGGCTGCAGACGAGCCGAACGCGTCACGGCGCAGTTGCCTGGAGAGAGTCCGGCCGCACCTCGGGTGTGCAGGCGAAACATGCCCGCTCAGCGAAACGCCACTGGACTGCACTCCTCGGAAACTGCGGTCTCCGGACGCTCTGGGCGTGCCTCAAACCGCTGATCAATCTTCTTGTCTTCGGCGTCGGTTGCAGACGGCCGTTCGTGAGGCTGAAACCCCGCCCCTCCGGCAAAGTTTCGAAATATTTTTCGCGACCTGGTGACGTCAGAGCCGAATCTGCGTCGGCGACGGTTTGAAAGGCCACGGTCTCAGACCCTGCGGAAGAACTTGCATCCGAAGCCTTTTGTCTCCGAGGACGACTTCACGGCTTGCGAAAAAGCTGGTGCCTTGAAGGGGCACCGTTCAGCCGTGCCGTACTGGCGGCAAAACCAATCGGGCTTTAGCCCCTGAGGGAAGTCTTCTCCCTCCTCACAGCGGCCGGGAAAACTCGCATCCGAACCACCTCGTATCAGGGCACGACTTCAGTCGTGCCGTTCAGGCTGCCAAACGCAGCGGGCTTTAGCCCCTGAGGGAAGTCTTTCGAACGGCTTGTCCGCAAGCTGCTCCCTCGTGCCGCTAAGCCTCGTGCATCATGGGCTCGCGCAGCGAGCCGACGGTAGAAGCCACGGCCTTCAGGCCGTGGAACAGCACGCGCAAAGAAGAAGGACCTTCAGCCTCTGAGGGACGTCTCCCTCTTCATACTTGGCGGAAACACTCGCATCCGAACGACCTCATGTGTCAGGGCACGACTTCAGTCGTGCCGTACTGGCGGCAAAACCAATCGGGCTTTAGCCCCTGAGGGAAGTCTTTCGAACGGCTTGTCCGCAAGCTGCTCCCTCGTGCCGCTAAGCCTCGTGCATCATGGGCTCGCGCAGCGAGCCGACGGTAGAAGCCACGGCCTTCAGGCCGTGGAACTGCCCGCGCAAAGAAGAAGGGGCTTCAGCCCCGGGCCCGCTCGTAATGTCCACTTACGTTACGCATCAGGTACCAACCGGGCATTTCCGCTCATTCTAACGAGGCATTGATGTGCCACTTCCCGTCAGCCACCATGATGAAAGAAGTCACGATCCAGTTCGGGGAGAACGGCATGGCGCAGCGCACAACGCGCACCGGAGGTCGAGCGGAGTGGCTCTACCTCCTCACCCACTGGAACTGGAAAGTATCGCTCCTCACCGCGATCCTCCGCGGACTCGTCTGCGTCTGGGCCCTCCGCGGCGTTCAGCCCCACGCGCGCAACCACTTTGGCCTGGTTGAAGCCGCCTTCGTGCTGGCCACCTGCGGATCCTTTTCCGCGCTGCAGCAGCAGTCGCTCAAGTTCCGCCGCGAGTGGCTGGCGTGGACGGCCTGCGTCGTCGTCATCCCGCTCGTCTCGCTGGCCTGCGATGCCGCGCTGCACCTCTGGCTCGATGGGCCGGACACCCTGCAGCTGGGAACCGCGGGCGTCATCTTCACCCTGGTCTCGGCCACCTTCCACTGGCACCTCATCCGCAACGGCGCCCTGCTGGTCGGCGAAGATTCGGGCTCCCTGGCCACAGACCTGAAGAGCATTCCCCGCCTGACCGTCAGCTACTGCACCGCGCCAGTCGTGTGGATGAGCCGCCTCACCGGGAACTCCGGCAAAGAAGCAGCCGAGGAAAGCGCCGCAGCCTGAACTGCCTGGCCGGCAATCTCAGCCGGTGATCAGGTGCAGCGCAACAACGCCAAGGATTGCAGCCGAAGCCACCGTGGCCAGCGCTACGGCCACTACCGCGAAATGGCGCCGGATCGCCCCGGCACACTCGAATGCTGCGGCCTGCAGCGCCGCGTCGGAACGCCAGCTCCGCACCAGGCTCACGCAGCCAATCAGCAGGACCGTCAGCGGAAAAGCAATCAGGAAGAGCCAAAGCCCCACCTGGGTTCGAGCGGCATACCAGGCCACGATGCGTGCGGCGGAGTGCGCGGGCTCGAACTGCTGCGGCTGCAGGTTGCGCACGAAAAGGGCGGTCATGAAAAGCATGGCGGGAAAAATCAACGCCAGTTCCAGCGTGGCGAGGGCACTGCGGAGCGCTTTCATGGAGGCTTTATAGCACAAATGACTTTACACTGCAAAGTAGTTTTCTCGGCCCAACACTCCCGGCGGCGAGGCTTGTCAACTTACGCTCGTCATCCCGCGGCAAACGCATCATTCTGCTGCACAAGCAGGGGCCCGTTGGCCGGAACGCTGCCGGAACTCTCAACCGAAATCGTTAAACTGGAGATGGGATCCGCCCAGGCGGATGATTTCCTTTCGCGCGCTCTTTGAGATTCCCGGCCTGATGCGCTGGACACTGGCTGCTGACTGCTGACAGCTAACTGCTGGTACTTCAGTGGTTTGCCGCCCATACAGATCCGTAACCGGACTACAATCAGCAGCTTGCCGCAGTCCCGCGAGAAATAGAGAAGCATGGCGCACATTCGAGGCGATCGCTTCCAGCAATCCGCTGCGCCACCGCTATCCGCGAGCCGCCAGCTGCTACTGCTGACTGCCGACTGCTACCTGCATCTGCTAACTGCTGCCCCTTCAGTGCCTTGCCGCCCACCCAAATCCGTAACCTGACTACAATCAGCAGCTTGCCGCAGTCCCAGACGAGTTTGGCGCAATTCCGGCGCCCCGCCACAGCCAGACAGCACATCGGTATGCGCTAGCCGCCAGCTGCTAACCGCTAACGCTAACCGCTAACCGCTACCCCTCGAGCTTCTTCGTGACCAGCTCGTTCAGCAGAGCCGGATTGGCCTGCCCCTTCGAAGCCCTCATCACCTGTCCGACGAAGAACCCCGCCACCGTCTTCTTGCCCTTGCGGTACTGCTCCACCTGCGCGGGATTGGCGGCGATGACCTCGTCGATCATCTTCTCGAGCGCCCCCGCATCCGTGATCTGCTGCGGCCTTTCGCGCTCGTACACGGTGCCGAAGTCCTCATTCCGCTCGAAGCACAGGTCGAAGAGCTGCTTCAGCTGCTTCGACGAGAGCTTGCCCTCCTCGGCCAGGTCGGCCGCCTGGGCCACGCCCTTCATCGAGATAGGCGACTGCTCCATCTCCAGCCCCGCTGCCTTCAGTCGCATGGTCAGCTCGCTCTGCACCAGGTTCGCCACGCGCCGCGGACTCTTGGCCGCCCGCGCCGCCTCCTCGAACTGATCGGCAAACGCGCGCGTCGCCGTCAGCGTTTGCGCATCCTTCTCCGTAATGCCGTACTCGGCGACCATGCGTTTCCGTCGCGCCTCGGGCAGCTCCGGCATTCGGCCGGCAATCTCAGACTTCCACGCTTCGCTCACCACCAGCGGCGGCAAATCGGGCTCGGGGAAATAGCGGTAGTCGTGCGCGTGCTCTTTCGACCGCATGGAGTACGTCCGGCCCTCATTCGCGTTCCACAGCCGCGTCTCCTGCACCACACGCCCGCCCGACTCGACCAGCTCAATCTGCCGCTCAATCTCGTACTCGAGCGCTGCGCGGATGAACCGGAAGCTATTGACGTTCTTCACTTCGGCCTTGGTCCCGAATTTCTCGGCCCCGCGCAGCCGCACGCTGACGTTGGCGTCACACCGTAGCGAGCCTTCTTCCATGTTGCAGTCGCTCACCCCGGTGTAGAGCATGATTTCCTTCAGGCGCGTGAGGTACTCGTACGCCTCATCCGGCGTGCGCATATCCGGCTCGCTGACAATCTCGACCAGCGGAGTGCCGCAGCGGTTCAGGTCCACGTAGGTGCGCGACGCGGAGTCGGCGAAGCCCTCATGCATGCTCTTGCCCGCGTCCTCTTCCATATGCAGGCGCGTGATGCCGATGCGCTTCGTTGCGCCGTCGGAGGGGACCTCGATCCAGCCGTGCTCGGCCAGCGGCTTGTCGTACTGCGAGATCTGATAGCCCTTGGGCAGGTCCGGATAGAAGTAGTTCTTGCGGGCGAAGATCGACCGCTCGCGGACCTGGCAGTTCAGAGCCAATGAGGCCAGCGTGGCGAACTCCACCGCACGCCGGTTCAGCACCGGCAGCGCTCCCGGCAGCCCCAGGCACACGGGGCAGACATTCGTGTTCGGAGGCGCTCCGAAGCGGTTCGCGCAGCCGCAAAAGGCCTTCGTCTCCGTCAGCAGCTGGACGTGCACTTCCAGCCCGATGACTGCTTCATATTTCGCGCGGACTTTCGGCGAGATCGATACTGCAGAGGCCATAGCAGGATCAGTTTAGCAATCAGCGGTAACGCGGGCGTTCAGCGGTTCTCGGCGTCGATTTTGGCGAAGATATCCGGCAGAGCAAGATACATCGGCGTGCCCGCAGCGGCGAATCGTTCGGTGCGAACCCAGTTACCATCGCTGCAGTTCCATCCCTCGCGCGTTCTCGAATCCACAATCCACATATTGGGGATGCCGAAATCGATGTAGTTTCTGATCTTCTCCGCTACCCGGGAGTGCCGATCTTCCGGCGAGAGGACTTCAACGGCGATCACCGGCGGCCGGGTGAACACTTGCTCAACGGGAGTTGACCGCGAGAATACGCTCACATCCGGAATTCGTACCGTGGCCGGACCGACCCGAATCCGCTGCTCCTGCAGCGAACGAATCCCCCACTCCTCTTCGTGCTGATAAAACCAAAACAGGATCGCCCGCTGGATCATGTTGTGGTCGTACTCGCCCACGTTGCGCTCCTCAATCGCGCCGTTCACATACTCAGCGTCCGGCTCGTACGCCGACCGGAGGTACGTCTCGAGAGGAATGTGTGCCGCCGCGGTTGCCATTTGTCGCGCCTCCCGCGCCTGCGGCCCTTCGGCCACCAATGGGTTGATTCTACCGCGCTATACCTTCTCCAGCCGAGTTCAGCGTGGACGATAACCCTGCCAGACGTACTCCA
Source organism: Acidobacteriaceae bacterium (assembly GCA_035933815.1). Lineage (GTDB taxonomy): Bacteria > Acidobacteriota > Terriglobia > Terriglobales > Acidobacteriaceae > Palsa-343. The sequence goes on along the minus strand of DASYYN010000024.1, from coordinate 21,967 downwards.
GCGCCTCGGGCAGCGTCTGCAGCTTCGTCGCGTGGTCCACATGCCCGGCATTGCGGGCGAAGACGAACTGGTAGTGGTAGTGTTTGGCCGCGAGCACCTGCGCCATCTTCTCGTTCGCCAGCACCCAGTCGTGCATGCCGTCGCGCATCGGGTTGGGGTTGAGCAGGTCGCGGTCGCCCACCTCCATCCAGATCCGGATCGGCTTGCGCGGGCTGTTGGGGATCAGCTGATCCATGAAGCCCCACGCGCCTTGCGGCGTCTCCGGATTCCACGGCCACTGCTGGTTGATCCAGGTGCCCGAATAGGCCAGCACGCGGTGGTACAGCTCCGGGTGATACCACGCCATGATCAGCGAAACCGCCCCGCCGGAGCTTCCGCCCGTCGCCGCGCGCCCATCGGGATCGTGCGTCAGCCTCACGTTGCACTTCGCCTCGACCAGCGGCAGCACCTCATGCTCCACCCACTCGGCGTACTTGCCGGACATGGTGTCGTACTCGAGGCAGCGCTCGCTGCCCTGCGCATCGCCGCCGCCGTTGGCTATCGAGATGGCGATCATCACCGGCACCTTGTGTTCGGCGATTAGGTTGTCGAGCGCCGTGAAGAGGCTGTGATCCGGGCCATCTGCGCCGACGATGAAGGGTGCTTCCGTTCCGGCCACGTACTGCTTCGGCACATACACGGCCACCACGCGCTTCCACGGCGCTGGATGGCTGGTGGTCACGATCAGCCGTTCCGGATGCTCGGGATCCGGCGTGCCAAACGTTCCCGGTTCGCGCGCGATGCCCGGATAGAACTTGCTCTCCTCCGAGGTCATCGTCAGCTCCGTCACCGTGCCGTGCGGGAGGTCGTCGTGCTCCTGCAGCTCCGGAGCGGGGTCGTGTGTCGGACCGATGATGAAGTTGCCATCCTTGTTCGGTGGCGGCAGCGTGCCGCCGGGAAGCTCCTTCGCCTTCACGTATCCGGGCGTGTGCGGATCGCGCGCCGGATAGGTCCGGTGCTGCTGGCCGGCTGCGGCCATCGTGAAGGCGAGCAGAACAACGGAGGAGGCACATACACGGCGAACGCTGCGACTCTTGTTCATGAGCAGCCGCAGTGTAGCAGCTTAGGTTTTGGCCGCGCCCAGCAGTTCATCGATCGCATCGTAGCCGGTCGGGATCTTGATTCCCCTGGTTGTAGTTCCGGCAGCGAGCAGGGCCGCAACAGAGTCCGGCTTGCGCCGCCGCATCCAGTACGAATCGATGCAGGCTCTCACCGCAAACTGCAGGGGAGTCCGGCCTCGCGGGTCCGTGGCGTTCACGTTGGCACCGCGGGCAATCAGTTCGCGCACAATGTCGTGGTGCGCGCGCCAGGCCGCGACGTGCAGCGCCGTCGAGTTGCGAGCGACTTCGAAGTAAGGATCGCCTTCAGGCCAGAGAGTGTCCACCGGGACACCCAAGTCGATGAGAATGCGCACGCCTTCGAGATTCGCCGCTCCGGAGAAGTGGGCCAGCAGAGCGCCGCCAAGCTTGAGCAGCTGCGGCCGCAATTGCGGATGTTGCGCGATCAACGCCTGCACCTGCGGCCTGTCCGCACGCGCGCAGGCAGCGACCAGCGCATCCAGCTCGGGCGTGCGCCCATCGTAGTTTGGCGCAAACCCGCGCTGTTCCAGCTCGGCGAGAATGTCGCCGCGGCCGTGGTACGCCGCCATCTGAAAGGCGTTGCGCTCGTCCTGAGCATTGCGCAGGTACGGATCTGCCCCGTGATCCAGCAACATCTGGATCATGATCAGACCGTTGTCGCGCCGAATCGAGTGCTGGAAGGGCGAGTACTTCCAGTGCGTCATGAAGTTGGGGTTTGCGCCGCCGTTAAGGGCGAGCAGCAGGCCCTTTTCGTCGTGCCAGTCGGCCTTACGTCCGGCCAGCCACGCAAGCGAGCGCTCGTTGCAGCGGCCCGATTCAATAAGAATCTGTATGACTGTGTTGTCGTAGGTTTCCGGAGCGTGGTAGCAGGTCTCGTTGTCATTCGGATCGGCGCCGTATTCGAGCAGGAGACGCGTGAGGCCGGGGTGATGTGCGAGTCCCGCAGCAGCGTAGAGCACGGATTCGAGGAACGGCCGCGGCGAATCGTCGTCGGTCATTTCCATCCAGCCGGTGTTGGCGCTGGCCCCGGCTTCGAGCAGAACGCGTGCCGTTGCAACGAATGCCTCGGAGCGCGACGCATCGAGGCGCAGATACCGCGAAAAGCACAGGTACGTCAGCGCGTCCCACCCATGCGGACCGCCGAGAGCGGTGGCGAGAGCCGGGTTTTCCTCGAGGTACGCGCGAACCCTTTTCTCATCTGCCAGCACCGCGGCGGTGTAGATGTTTGCCGTCTCCACGTGCGGATACCGCGTGCGGACCAGCTCTGCCTCGCGCAGAGTACCGGACGCGTGTGAGCCATGTCGGGGAACAGATGCGAATTCCAGGAACAAAGAGACTGGATCGCGGATGTCGGCGGGCGTGTTCGGCTCTTCGAGAGCGCGGAGAGCCTCGAGCGTGTGCAGATGCGCAGCAAATTTGGGCCAGGACGGGAATCCGTACGCCCGGGCGAGAACCAATTGTGCGTCGGCTAATGCAACGCTGGAAATCTGATCGTCAGTGGAGTTGCGGAAGTGCGGATGCCAGCGGCGGACGGTGTCCACAGCGTCGACATTGTGGGCGTTGACCGCGTGGAGCAGTTCTTTGGCTTGCTTCTTATATTGCTCAAGCGAAGGACGGGCGGGAAGGTCGGGCATGCGAAGCTCCTTTCGTAAAGCGCCTGGAAAGTCCGCAGCTTCAGGCTGAAAGAAGATTCGTCAGATTGTGACTGCAGAAGGTGGGCACGGCCCTTTCCGCGGACTGGATGCGCCCTTCGCGCTGAAGATGAGCGTAGAGCCAGCTCCGAGGGAAGTCAAATGCCCGGATGATCCGGAGGCGGAGAGGTTTGCAGCCGAATTCGGCCGGAGGTCCTGGCGACAGGATTCCGGCCGTTACGGGGTGACGCGGCGCCGCAACGTTCAGGACGCCGCGCTTCGACTTAGACCAGTTCGCGTACCCGCTCGTGCGCCGTGGTCAGCACGATGCGGCCACGGTTCGGCTCACCGCGAGCCAGCGCCTCGGCGAACTTCGCCGCCTGTCCTGGCTTGATCTTGGGCGGCATGGGCGCGACAAACTGGTCGACGACCGCCTCCACCAGCATCGGCGTCTGCGTGCGCACGACCGTGTCCAGCTGCTTCGCGCATTCGCTGGGTTCGCTGATCTGCATGGCAGCGATTCCCGCGCCGCGCGCGATGGCCACGAAATCTGCCGGGTAGAGGTCGCACGCGAATTCCGGATTGCCGAGGAAGACCATCTGTTCCCACTTGATCTGCCCCAGTGTGTTGTTCTTGATCACGATGATCTTGATGTTCAGGTTGTAAGCCGCCACCGTGATCAGCTCGCCCATCAGCATGCTCAAACCGCCATCTCCGATGATGCAGAAGACGGGGCGATCGGGATACGCAACCGCGGCGCCGATCGCGTAAGGCAGTCCGCAGGCCATCGTTGCCAGGTTGCCGGAGCAGCTGTGCTTCTGACCGCGCCGCGCAGGCACAAAACGAGCCCACCACGTGGTGATCGTCCCCGAATCCGAGGTTACGATGGCGTTCGGCGGGATGCGCTTGCCGAGTTCCCAGCCGACGACCTGCGGCTTCATCGGCTTATCCATCCAGGTGCCGCGCTCCTCCATCAGCTCTTCCCAGTCTTTCTTCGCCTTCTGCGCCTTCTTCAGGAATCCCTTGTCGTGCTTCTTCAGCAGAGGCATCAGCGCCCGCAGGCAGGCGCGCGAGCTCCCGATCAGTCCCACATCCGCGGGATAGCGCAGACTGATGCGCTGCGGGTCGATATCAATCTGAACGCACTTGGCCTGTCCGGGCTCGGGCAGAAATTCAATGTAAGGAAACGACGAGCCTATGATGAACAGCGTGTCGCAATCCTCAAGGGCATTCTGCGACGGCTCCGTGCCCAGCAGCCCGATGCCGCCGGTGGTGTAGGGGCTGTCATCCGGTACGGCCGCTTTGCCCAGCAGCGCCTTGACGATCGGCGCGCCGAGGATCTCAGCCACCTGTTCCAGTTCCTCTGTCGCCTGCAGCGCGCCTTGTCCGGCGAGAATCGTAATTTTTTTCCCGCGATTCAGGATATCGGCGGCATGCTCCAGATCAACGCGCGATGGCAGGTGATCCGAATACGCGGGCGTCGAGGACGTGTGGTGCGGCGGGTTGCGTTTCGTACGACCCTTCTTGATCGACTCGACCTGCACATCGACCGGAATGGTTATGTGCGCGACGCCTCGGGTCTCGAGAGCTGTCCGGATCGCGAGGTCCGCGACCGACTCCATGTGCGCGCCATTCATCACGCGCTCGTTGTAGACCGCGACGTCGATGAACAGCTTGTCGAGTGCGACGTCCTGCTGGGTGAATGTCCCGATGAGATCGGAATGCTGCATGCCGGTGATGGCGAGCACGGGCGCGCGGTCCATCTTCGCGTCGTACAGGCCGTTCAGCAGGTGAATTCCACCCGGGCCGGAGGTTGCGATGCAAACACCGAGCCGCCCGGTAAATTTGGCATAGGCGCACGCCGCAAAAGCGGCTGCCTCTTCGTGTCGCATGTGAATGAAGCGGATGCGGTCCTTGTTCTCGCGCAGCGCCTCGAAAACTCCGTTAATACCGTCGCCGGGGATGCCAAAGATCGTATCTACGCCCCACGCAATGAGGCGCTCCACCAAAATATCGGATGCATTCATCAGGAAATTCCCCCGTTCTTTTGGAAGCCCCCAGCTACGGGGGAGTTGTCGGCGGGTTTTGACGCGAACAGCGCAAGCTGCTGCCGCATCAAAACGATGCATGCCCAGAAAAGCTCCTGACCCGCGCCCAAAGAAAGCCCAGGCCCAGCCTCCCTATCGATCGGAGCAACAAACCCCGCCCGGCAAGGAAAGGAAGATGGCTCCGGCCGCCGACCATGGCGAGAAGAACTACACCGGCAATGCGCGCCTGCAGGACAAAGCCGCCGTCATCACCGGGGCAGACAGCGGTATTGGCCGCGCGGTGGCGATCGCCTTTGCACGCGAAGGCGCGGACCTGGTCATCAGCTTCCTTCCCGAAGAAGAGGACGACGCACGCGAAACCGCCAAATGGGTCGAAGAGGCAGGGCGCAAGGCGCTTCTCATTGCCGGTGACGTCCAGAAGAAGAATTATTGCCAGCGGCTCGTCGAGACCGCTGTGCGCCGCCTGGGGCGGCTCGACATCCTCGTGAATAACGCAGCGCTTCAGCGCACCTACGACGATATCGGCGCCATCCCGGAAGAGGAATTCGCCAGCCATTTCCGCACCAACGTCTTTGGCACGTTCTTCCTCTCGCAGGCGGCAGCCGAGGTGTTGCCGAAGGGCGGCTCAATCATCAACACCTGCTCAATCCAGGCTTTCGAGCCGAGTCAGAACCTGCTCGCATACGCGCCCACCAAGGCGGCGCTGGTGAACTTCACCAAGGCGCTCGCCAAAGCGCTGGCGAAGAAAGAAATTCGCGTCAACGGCGTCGCTCCCGGACCGGTATGGACGCCGCTGATCCCCTCGACGATGCCGAAGGAGAAGGTGAAGGACTTTGGCAAGAACACCGCGTTCGAGCGCGCGGCGCAACCGGCGGAACTGGCGCCCATCTATGTCTTTCTCGCATCGCAGGACGCTACGTACGTGACGGGCGAAATCTACGGCGCAACCGGCGGACGCACTCCGTTCTAGCAAAAAGGCCGCCCGTTGGGGCGGCCCTGCTTTCCTGAACCAGAAGCCAGCGTCAGATCTCCAGGATCACCGGCATGATGAGCGGCCGCCGGCTGGTGTTCTTCTGGATGTAGCGCTTCAGATCGATGCGGATCTTCTCTTTGATCACGCCGTAATCAGCTTTTTCTTCAGCACTGGAGTTATCCAGCGTCTGCGTGACGACCTGCCGCGCTCCCTCCATCAGGCCCGGCTCGCCTCCGACGAAGCCGCGGCTCACCAACTCCGGCTGCCGCTCGACCTTGCCGCTCAGCTTGTTGATGGTGAGGATCGGCAGCACAAAACCATCCTCCGAGAGATGCCGCCGGTCGCGGATCACCAGATCCTCGACTACATCAGCTGTAGATCCCGAGTCGATGCAGACGCGGCCTGCCGTTACCGTCCCGGTCTTCTGCGCGTTGTCGCGATCCAGCTCCAGAACATCGCCGTTCTCGATGGTCAGCGCCAAATCGATGACGCCGAGCCGCTGAGCCATTTCCGCATGCTTCTTCAGGTGCCGGTAATCGCCATGGACGGGGATGAAGAACTTAGGCCGCAGCAGATTGATCATCAGCCGCTGCTCTTCCTGGCTGGCGTGTCCGCTCACGTGAATCAGCCCATGCGACCCGTCATCGTAGATCACGTCCGCATCGCGGCGGCAGAGGTGGTCGATGACGCGGAAGATGCTCTTCTCGTTGCCGGGAATTACGCGCGAGCTGAGCACCACTGTGTCGCCTGGCTGGATTTTCGCGTGTTTGTGGTTGTCGACCGCGGCGCGGCTCAGCGCGCTCATGGGCTCGCCCTGCGTGCCGCTGATCAGGATCATCACCTGATCCGGCGGGTAATCGTTCACCTGCCCGGGATGGATCAGCAGCCCGGCCGGCAATTCCAGATAGCCAAGGTCCTGCGCGATCTCGGTCGACTCCAGCATCGACCGCCCGACGATCGCAATCTTCCGTCCGTGATGACGCGCCAGCTCGGTGGCGATGCGAATGCGGTAGATCGATGAGGAGAAGCAGCTGAAGAACAGCTTCTTCTTCGTGCGCGAGAAAAGCTCGTCCAGCCGCGGCTTCACCGCCCATTCGCTCGGTGTGTAGCCGTACCGGTCCACGTTGGTGGAGTCCTGCAGCAGCGCCAGAACCCCGCGCTTGCCGATCTCCGCAAAACGATGCAGGTCGAAAGCTTTGCCGTCTGGTGGCGACAGGTCAATCTTGAAATCACCGGTATGAACGATGGTCCCCACCGGCGTGTCGATCGCCAGTGCGACGCAGTCCACCAGCGAGTGCGTTACGCGGATCGGCTCAATGGTGAACGGCCCAATCGTGAAGCGGGCTCCCGGCGTAATCTCGATCAGCTCCGCATCGTCGAGCAGCGCATGCTCTTCCAGCTTGCCTTCGACATAGGCCAGCGTGAACTCCGTTCCGTACACCGGAACATTCAGCTCCGACAAGATCCACGGCAGGCCGCCGATGTGGTCTTCGTGGCCATGCGTCAGAATGATGGCGCGGACCTGCTGTTTGTTCTCCACCAGCCAGGAGATGTCCGGGACGACAATGTCCACGCCGAGCAGCTCCGTTTCGGGGAACATGAGGCCCGCATCGATGACGAGGATGTCTTCTTTGTAGCGGATGGCGAGGCAATTCATGCCGAACTCGCCGAGTCCGCCCAGGGGGACAATTTGTAGTTTTGCGTCAGCCATGGAATCGGCTGTCTCCGGCAGGCGCGCACACTTCGCAGCCGCCCGGATCAGCCTCTCGCTTTGTGGATTTTTAAGCCCGCAACATCAAAGAAGTGAAAAGACAGGATATCAGCCTGCGCGCTGCGGCGCGGTGCAAAGCCGGAGAGCCGCCGCGCCGTTCGCTGTCGCAGGTTTTTAGTACTGCGTGGAGGTCGCGGAAGGATAATAGCCGGTCTTGGCTTCGACGGTCAGTCCGGGCAGCCCTTCCACGCGTACCTCGATGTTGTGGTACTTGCTGCTGAGCGCGGAGTTGTGGCTCAGGTAATCGATCGTGTAGGCCGTCCGCACTGATTCGGTGATGTGAACAAAGGCGTTCTGAATCCCGTTCTCCGTCAGCTCCGCCTGCACATCGCCGCCGGTCGGATACGCGAATCGCGGCAGCACGTTGTCCGGCTGCATCAGGGGCAGCTTCACCCGATCGAGATAGCCGATGCCCCACAGAGCCGACGATCCCACTTCAGTGCCGTAAACCGAGATGTTGTTCGTCAGCAGGTATTCCAGCACTTCCTTGTATGTCGCCTTGCTACGGACGTTTCTGCCGTCGCTGACCACATAAATGATGCGGCGCCGGCCCCGCGGTTGATGCGCCAGGCGCTCGGCAGCAAACAGAATCGCGTCGTTTAGAGGATGGCTCTCGTGCGGGATGACGAGGAAGGGGCCGGCATTACCCCGCTGCGGCGCGAGGTTGGGATCGACTTGCTGGCCGTTGAGCTGCGGCCCGACGGTCATCGGATCGCCCATTTCGGGCACACCCATCTGTGCGCCGGGGCTTTTTGCCTGTTCGAGCACTGCCGGGAGCCGACGGCCCGTTGCCTGGGTGAAATCCGTCCGCAGCTGCGGTCCCGTTCCGGCATATGTGATCACCGCGACGGAGTCGGCCGGCGTCAGACCGCCGGTGACAGCGCCAAAGCTGGCGTTCACCTTCTGCATGATGTCCGAAGGCAGCGTGTTGTCCACGACAAACGCAATCGAGAGAGGAACGGCATCGGTTGAAAAGTACCAGATGTTCTGCCGCACACCGTCTTCGAAAACGCGGAAGCGCCACCACGGCAGCCCGGCGACGAGCTGATTTTTCTTGTTGCGCACGATGATGGGCACGTCGACGACGGTGACCCCGGTGCGGAACGTGTAACTCGCCTCCTGACCGGAGTCCGCAGGCGGAGGCGGGGGTGGTGGCGGTACCGGTTGCCCCGGCTGCCCCATGATGGGCGGCGTCTTTTGGAAATCGTCCGGTCCGGTCGGCCCCTGGTTCTGAGGTACCGTTCCGTTTTCGACGTGGGGTGCCGGCTGACCGGCATTCTGCTGCGCCTGGTCCGCCTCGTTCGCCGCGGTCGTGCCCCGACCCGGAGCCACATGGCTGGTCAGGTGGTTCAAAGAACTCGAAGACTGCGCCGGCTGCGGCGCGGGAGCGTTGGGTGGGTTCGACTGATTCTGCTGCGGCGCGGGAGCATCGGGGACGCTCGCCTGTTGCGCAAATGCCGTGCCCGCGAGCAATAAACCTGACAAGAAAAAAGCCGGAGCGCCAAACCGAACTGCGCGCATCAACCTGAAACCCCCAATTCTTCCACTCCAGTACGGCCAGTTACCTACGCCCATATCCGCTCTCCCGGAGAACCGAACCGCGGCGCGCCTCTTCAATAAGATGCGCCGCCCAGACGGGGGCGAATGAAGGCGTATGCTCAAGATTATCAGACGCCGGCGAGCCCCAGACCGCATAACCCATTGCCCGTCGCATCCGTCTAAGAGGTCAGGATTTTGCGCCGTATGCGTGTCTTCACCATCCCCGTTCTGCTTCTGGCAACTGCTGTCCCTCTGACGTGGGGACAGGCCGCTCCGTCACCCGATGCTCCCCCGGTCAGTACCGTGCCGAATACGCCAGACGCAGCTCCAACGCCGCCGCGTGAGACCCTGCACGTCACATCGAACCTGGTCAGCGAGTACTTCACGGTTCGCGACAAGCACAACGCGTTGGTTCCGTATCTCACGAAAAACGACTGCACCGTTTTCGAGGACAAGCAGCCGCAAAAACTTACCAGCTTCCAGGCCGAAGCCAATCAGCCGCTCACCCTGGGAATCCTGATCGACACCAGCGGCAGCCAGCAGGACGTCCTTCCGCTGGAGCAGCAGTCGGCCAGCGAGTTCCTCAAGCGCATTCTGCGGTCCAAAGATGAAGCCTTCCTGCTGAGTTTTGATGTGGGCGTCAATCTCGAGCAGGACTTCACCAACAACACGCGTGAGCTGGAACGGGCCATCAACAAGGTTCAGATCAATACGGCCGGCGGCGGCGGGGCGGTCGGCGTTCCCGGCATCGGGCAGGGACCAGTACCCGTCCACGGCGATCCCAAGGGAACGCTGCTGTATGACGCGGTCTATCTTGCCTCCAACGACAAGATGCGCAGCGAGACGGGGCGCAAGGCGTTGATCCTGCTGACCGACGGCGAAGACCAGGGCAGTGAAACCAAGCCTCGGGCCGCCATTGCCGCGGCGGAAAATGCCAATGCCATCATCTACGTCATCATGATTGCGGACCGCGGCTTCTACTTCAACAATGGATATCCGATGGGCGGCTACACCGGCGATTACCAGATGAAGCAGCTCACCGAAGCGACCGGCGGGCGGGTCATCAACGTCGGAAACAACGGCAAGAAGCTGGAAGATGCTTTTGATCAGATCGAACAGGAACTGCGCACGCAGTACCTGGTGCAGTACGTGCCGGCGAATCACAACATGGACAGCATGTTCCGCCACGTCGAGATTTCCTGCAAAGACAAGGATCAGCCGGAAGCATTGAAGATTCAGGCGCGCAAAGGCTACTTTGCGATCGCTGATGACAACGGTCAGTAGCCCGTCGGCGGGGCGTCCTGCTGCTCGCCCGGTTTCAGATCGCCACAGTCGTTCTTCAGGAACTTTGACCGGATTGTCGACCTGATCGATATTCCCCGAGGCACATCCGGCCCGCAGATGTTCACGGACGTGGTGCCGTGCATCGCCTCTTTGCTATCGAGTTCCATAGCAATGTGCATGGTGGACGTGACGTTGTGCTCGGCCGTGCAGCTTTCGTCGAAGGAGACATGATGCTCGTCCTGCTGCAGGTTTGAGGTCGTGCAGCTCACCTGCTGCCGCTGATTCTGCATCTGCTCGAGCGCCTTCTTCCAGCTGTCGCGCTTCATGCAGGATTGCTTCACAATCCTGCGCGGCGCGCCGGTGCCGCCGGACATTCCGCTGATCTCGACCGTGACCTCTGACTGCCACAGCCCCATGTGAAGAGCCGGAGCTGCGGGTGTGCTCTGTGCGGAAGCCAGGGATCCCATTGCGAGGAACAGCACCGCAAAGCGAATCTTCATGAGCACTCCGTTTCCGGCCTGCCAGATGAAGATCGCAGGCCAAACCGTGAGCAGCGTTATAGCACAGCGCATCGCCGGCGAGGCTTCTGTCGCAGAATTACTGCGGGACGGGCGCCTTCTCGCTCAGCGGCAGCAGAGCGGCGCCGAGGATTCCAGCCTCGCTGCCCAGCTGTGCGGGCGCGATATGGGTCTTGCCACGCTCGAAGACATTCGGATCGGCGGGCATGGACATCCTGTAGACGTAGCTCATCTCCCTCACGGTCGCGAACATCTTTGGCGCGAATAATCCCCAGGCAGCAGCGGCGCCCCCACCGATCACATACAGCGGGAGATCCAGAGCATTGACCAGATGCGCGAGCGACAGCCCGAGCGCATAGCCGACCTCGTCGAAGACCTGCAGCGCGCGCTCGTCGCCAAGCTTCGCGCGCTCCGCAATGGAGAGCGCCGTCAGCACGCCGTGCGTCGGCGGCTGAAGGCCCACTTCCCGGCCGCGTCGGACAATTGCCGTCGCCGACGCATACATCTCGAGGCACCCGCGCGCTCCACACCCGCACTTTGGTCCATTCAGCAGGATGGGTCCGTGTCCTGACTCGCCCGCCGCTCCCTGCATGCCGCGCCAGATCACACCGTTGAGGACGATCCCGGATCCTACACCGGTTCCCAGCGTGTACATGAACAGCGACTGCGATCCGAAGGCACGCCCTGCACCCAGGATGGCTTCGCCATAAGCCGCAACATTGGCGTCGGAGTCCACCTGCACCGGGCGATCGAGCCGCCGTTCCAGTTCCGCCCGCAGGTTCAGCCCGTCGAAGCCGGGCAGGTTGGGCGGATGATGCAGCACGCCTCGTGGCAATTCCAGCGGACCCGGGCTGCCTGCGCCAATGCCCAGCAGTTCCCGGTCGGAGAGGCGCTCGATGAGTTCGGTGATCGCACCGGCCATATCATCCAGAACCGTCTGCGGCCCTTCAGCGAGGCGCGTCGGCAGTCCGATTGAATCCAGACGCTCACCGGCTGGCGTGACCGCCGCAATGCGGAGGTTCGTTCCTCCAAGGTCCACGCCAATGCAGTAACTATCCATCCCGGCAAGGAATCCATCATACGTGACCCGCTCTGGGTCACGGCACAGACGCCGCGGCGCCGCGGCAACGCGCTCGCGAATCGCATATCATGGACGCGACACGGTTTTGCTTCTTCCGCTGCTACTCAAATCCGGGCAGCGGACCCACTGGGCTCTACTCAATCTGCAATCCAGCAATCGATACTGACGCGAAGGAGAGACGTAATGCTACGTACAGCGAGCGCCGTTTGGCGCGGTGGACTCAAGGACGGCAAAGGCACTATTTCCAGCCAGAGCGGGGTGTTGAAAGATACCCAGTACTCCTTCAGCACGCGCTTTGAGAATGGCATCGGCACCAATCCTGAAGAATTGATTGCAGCCGCCCACGCCGGCTGCTTCACCATGGCGCTGAGCAACGAACTGGGCAAGGCCGGCATGACACCCGAGTCGCTGGAGACCACGGCCGAGGCGAAGTTTGAAAAAGCCGGCGAGGGATTCGGCATCACCTCTATCCACCTCACCACCCGCGCCAAAGTTCCCGGAGCGAACGCACAGAGCTTCGAGACCGCAGCCAATAACGCGAAGAACGGCTGCCCCATCTCGAAGTTGTTCAAGGGGAACACGCAGATCACGCTCGACGCGAAGCTCGTCTAAACGTCTGCAGCCGGTGCCGCCTTCCTCCGGCACCGGCCACCTTCCCCTGCAGCACAGACCGATGTTCCGTAAGGAATCATGGAACCTGTTACGCACTTTCTCACCGGAGCCTGTCTTGGACGCTCCGGTTTCAATCGAAAGACTGCGTATGCCACGCTGGCCATGACTCTGGCGGCCGAAGCTCCGGACCTCGACATCTTCTGGGGAGTCCGCGGACCCGTGGTCGAACTGCAGCATCATCGCGGCTTTACCCACACGCTAATCGGTGCGCCCGTGATTGCGCTGGTGATCACCGGCTATGTCTGGCTCATGCACCGCATGCGCGGGCGCGATCCTGTCATCCCGCCGCGCTGGTTCCTGATCTGGCTCTTCGCGCTGGTGGCGGCTCTGAGCCATCTGCTGCTCGACTTCACGAATAACTACGGCATCCGGCCGTTCTATCCGTTTAATCCCCGCTGGTATGCGTGGAGCATCGTGTGGATTTTTGATCCGCTGATCTTCCTCGCTCTGCTGCTGGCCCTGGTTGTGCCATGGATTCTTGGCCTGGCCGAGGGCGAAATCGGCGCAAAGAAGAAGCTGTTTCGCGGACGCGGCTGGGCCATCGCCGCGCTTTCGATCATGGTGATCTGGTGGGGCGTGCGCAATGCCGAGCAGAGTCACGCGATCGAACTGGTGAAGGGTGGCAGCTATACCCACGAGAGCCTCATCCGCGTGGCAGCTGAACCCCATGTGGCCGATCCTTTCGACTGGCATGCGCTGATGGAAACCCAGGATTACTACCAGACCGCCGAGGTGCGCACGCTCAACGATCAGGTCACGACCGACGAGGATCTGAACATCATCTACAAACCGCCGGTCACGCCCGCCGTTGCTGCGGCGAAGCAGTCGCTGCTGGGCAAGGTTTATCTGGACTGGTCCACATGGCCTGTCACGACCGATCGCGGCCCTGTCCCCGCACCGGGCGCCGACTTCTCTCCCAAACCCGATTGGCACACAGTGGAATTCCGCGACCTGCGCTTCGGCTACTCCCCGATTGCGGGCACAAGCCGCTCTCAGACGAACCCCGTCCTCAGCGGCTGGGCTTACGTCGGCCCCGGACTTGAGATCGAGGGCATGTTTATGAGCGGCCACGAGCAGAACTGAGGAAGCCAACCGGTAGCCTGTAGCTGTAGCTGGTAGGACCTACCAGCTACAGCCGGGACTTGCAGGTGCCGGGTGACGGGGCCGCTTGACCCCAGGGGTGTCCTGTCCTCAGAATGAGGGAAGCACGCGAGGGGATTTCAATGGGCGCATATTTGCTGATCGTGTTCGCGGTTCTCAGCCGGGTCATACCGCATTCGTGGATGAACTTCACCGCGGTCGGCGGCGGCCTGCTGTACTTCGGAGCGCGGCGTCCGCTGCGCGAGGCTATCTGGCCAGTGCTCGCGCTCATGGCGACCGACGTTTACCTGACCATCGCGTTTTATCACTATCCCTGGCACACCAGCGCTTATCTGATCACGTGGGCGTGGTACGCGGCCGTCATTGTGCTGGGCCGGATCATCCTGAAGGATCACATCACCGTCAGCCGCGTGATTTCCGCGCCGGTGATTGCCTCGACGAGCTTCTTCCTGATCAGCAACTACGCTGTCTGGGTGATGGCCTCCGGACCGTCGCCGGCCGCCGGCAGTATGCACTACGCACACACTCTCGCAGGGCTGGGCGCCTGCTATGCTGCGGGTCTGCCGTTCTATCGTAACGACGTGCTCTCCACCATGCTGGTCACGGGGCTCGCCTTCGGTCTGCCGATCCTGGCGCATCGGCTGGCAGAGCAGCGCGCGCACAGCAAGCTGGCTGCCTAGTCGAGTTTCGGTCCAATGAAGAACGGCCACCCGAGAGGTGGCCGTTTCTGTTTGTGGCGCAGGTTATCGTTGCCCGGCCAGTTGCCGCAGCACGTACTGCAGAATCCCGCCATGCTCGAAGTAGAGGATCTCCTGAGGTGTGTCGATGCGCACTCTGGCCTCGAACTCCTTCGTCGAGCCATTTGCCGTGGCGCGGACTTTGATCGTCCGGCCGCTGCCGAAACGTGAGTCGAGCAGCGCCTTCAGCCCAGGGAAGTCGTAGACTTCCTCGCCCGTCAGCCCGAGGCTCTCCACGTTCTGCCCCGGAACAAACTGCAGCGGCAGGATGCCCATGCCAACCAGGTTCGACCGGTGAATACGCTCGAAGCTCTCCGCAATAACGGCGCGCACTCCCAGCAGCCGCGGACCCTTCGCTGCCCAGTCGCGCGACGATCCCGAGCCGTACTCTTTGCCGGCCAGGATAATCAGCGGCACCCCGCGCTCGGCATACTTCACCGAGGCGTCGTAGATGCTCATCGGTTCGCCTTCGGGCAGCAGCCGCGTCACGCCGCCTTCCGTTCCGGGAGCCAGCTTGTTGCGCAGGCGAACGTTCGCGAAGGTGCCGCGCACCATCACCTCGTGATTGCCGCGCCGCGATCCGTAGGAGTTGAAGTCGGCCGGCTTCACGCCATGTTCGGTCAGGTACTTCCCGGCCGGCGAGTTCAGCTTGATCGATCCCGCCGGCGAGATGTGGTCGGTTGTCACGCTGTCGCCGAGCACCGCAAGCACGTGCGCGCCTTTGATGTCCGCGACCGGTGCAGGCCGCGCGGGCATGCCGTCGAAGTATGGCGCTTTGCGGATGTAGGTGGAATCCCGCTCCCACTGGTAGACGTCGCCGGTGGGGAAGCTGAGCTTCTGCCAGTTCTGGTCGCCCTGCGTGACGGTGGCGTACTCCTTTCGGAAGCTGTCGGAGCTGATGGCCGATGCAATCACGTCCGACACTTCTTTCTGCGATGGCCAGATGTCCCGCAGATAAACCGCCTTGCCGGACTTGTCCTTTCCGAGCGGTTCGTGATCGAAATCGTGATCGATGCGTCCGGCGAGCGCGTACGCCACAACGAGCGGCGGCGACATCAGGTAGTTCGCACGGACATCGGAGTTGATGCGGCCTTCGAAGTTGCGATTGCCGCTGAGCACGCTCACCGCCACGAGCCCGTGCTCCTCAATCGACTTCGACACGTCCGCAGGCAGCGGGCCGGAATTGCCGATGCAGGTTGTGCATCCGTAGCCCACGGTATTGAAGCGGAGCTGATCAAGCCATGGCAGCAGGCCCGATTTCTCGTAGTAGTCCGTGACGACACGCGAGCCCGGAGCCAGCGAGGTCTTGACCCACGGCGGAACCGTCAGTCCCTTTTCGACGGCCTTCTTCGCCAGCAGACCCGCCGCGACCATCACCGAAGGATTCGAAGTGTTGGTGCAGCTGGTGATGGCCGCAATCACAATCGAACCGTGATCCAGATACGGGTCGACATCGACGCCGAAGCGCTCCTTCACGGTATGCGCGATGTGTCCGTTGCCGCCCGGCTCGGGTGCTGCGTGCGTCGACTGCACGTTGCCGTTGGCGGACATGTGGCCGCCCTCGCCTTCCCAGCGCACCGCCTGCCGCTGGCCGACCTTGCCGGCATTGGGGCCGAGCAGCGACGGGAGCTGCTTTTTGAAACTGGGACCTGCGTCGCGCAGCAGCACGCGGTCCTGCGGGCGTTTCGGCCCAGCGACGCTCGGCTCCACCTGCGCCAAGTCAAGGGCGATGGTCTGTGAATACTCCGCTTCCGGCGAAGTCGCCGAATGGAATAGGCCCTGCTCTTTGAAGCAGGCCTCGACCAGCGCGATCTGCTCTTCGCTGCGCCCGGTCAGTCGCAGATACCGCAGCGTCTCCGCGTCGACGGGGAAGATGCCGCAGGTCGCTCCGTATTCGGGGGCCATGTTGCCGATCGTGGCGCGATCCGCCAGCGGCAGCTCCGCAATACCCGGCCCGTAGAACTCGACGAACTTGCCTACGACGCCCAGCTTGCGCAGCATCTCCGTCACGGTCAGCACAAGGTCCGTCGCCGTTGCGCCCTCGCGCAGCTTGCCGGTGAGCTTGAATCCGACGACCTGCGGCACCAGCATGGAAACCGGCTGCCCCAGCATCGCGGCCTCGGCCTCGATGCCGCCCACGCCCCATCCCAGTACGCCCAGGCCATTGATCATCGTCGTGTGGGAGTCCGTGCCGACCAACGTGTCGAAGTACGCCTTCGGCTTCGGACCTGAAGTGGTGAAGACGACGCGCGCCAGATACTCGAGGTTCACCTGATGGCAAATGCCCATCCCGGGCGGCACAGCGCTGAAATTGCGGAAGGCCGACTGGCCCCACTTGAGGAAGGCATAGCGTTCGCGGTTGCGCTGAAACTCCAGCGCGGCGTTCACGGAATACGCGTTGCCCGTTCCGAATTCATCCACCTGCACGGAGTGATCGATGACCAGCTCCGCCGGCTGTAGTGGATTGATCTTCTGCGGATCGCCGCCGAGCACTTTCATGGCATCGCGCATCGCCGCTAGATCGACAACGGCTGGAACGCCGGTGAAGTCCTGCATGAGCACGCGCGCCGGCATCCAGGAGATCTCGCGCGAAGGCTCGGCTTTCGGATCCCATTTCGCGAGGAACTCGATGTCCTCCGCCGTGACGCTCTTCCCGTCTTCGTGGCGCAGCAAGTTTTCGAGCAGGATGCGCAGGCTGTAGGGAAGCCGGTTGAGTGCGATGCCACGCCTTTCGAGCGCGCTGAGGCGGACAATGTCGTACGTCTTGCCGCCGGCTTTCAGCTCCGACTGGCTGCCAAAGGTATTCATGACCCAATCCTTTCGTGGTTCGAGGCGCAGGTACTTCGCTCACGTCAGCACGACGGAGCGGCACGAAGGGCAGTTATGAGGAAGAGCGTCGCCCACGGTCGGGGCGACCGCGCCGAAAGCGCCGGAGAAGCGGAGGCACTACAACTCGAGGCTTCATCTTCGACGCCAATAGTTTATCGCTTTTCGAGGCGGCTTTGCCGAAGGCACTGTGCTGAGCTGAGCCGAAACCGGGGTGTGAACGGCGATTATTTTCGGCGGTTAACTACGGTTTACATCTGCGCGTCGAAGCAGATACACTCGCAGCAGCACGCGCGGGAGAGTCGAAAGGCGCGCTTCCAGCCCAATGACCTGGTACCTGCAATGCCTCCGGAATGGCTCGTCGCGCCTGCGGCTACTTCCGCCTGCCAGCGTCATGGTCGTGATGCTGTTCTCGATTGCGGCTCCCGCCCAGGACCGCTCTGGTACGACAACAACAGTGCAGCCCGGAGCGTCCGGGCAGCCCGAGGCTCCGGAGGCCAATCCGGGCAGACCCACCGTATCCACGCCCGCCACCATCACCCCAGTGGGCTACCTCCAGTTCGAGACCGGGCTGCTCGCTGCATGGCACTCACCCGAGTTCTCGTCACAGACGAGCTTTGGAGAGGTCACCAAATTTTCAGTCTTACCGCGGCTGGAGTTGCTGGCGGCCGTCAGTCCATTCGCGCATTCCGATACGTCGCCGAAGAACGGCACCGGAGATACGTCCCTTGGCTTGCAAGGCGTCGTGCTTCGGGGTGAGGGCGCTCGGCCAACCGTGGCTATGAGTTATTTCGGAACCGTCCGCAGCGGAAACGCGCCCAATCTCGATATCGGCAGCGCGCGCAATTCCGTGCTGCTCCTGGCCAGCGCGGACGTGAAGGGCTTTCACTACGACACCAACTACATTTTCAATGAAGCCATCAGCGATCAGGGTGCTCGTCGCGCACAGTTCGGGCAGACGCTCTCCGTATCGCACGGCGCCGGCAGCCGGTTTGGCATTGCCGGAGAGATGTGGCACTTCACGCAGCCTTTTCTCCGCGGAGAAGCAGTCGGCAACCTCTGGGCCGTGAATTACAACGCGAGAAAGACCCTCGTCTTTGATGCTGGGTTTGATCATGGCCTCACCGATACCTCTACGCGGTGGGAATTCCTTGCAGGCTTTACGTATTTGTTGCCGCGGCGCATCGGCTTCGCACCGCGATAGACGGAGCAGGAAATGGGCCCAGAGAATCCGCGCACCTTCGCCCGCGATCAGGTCCAAGGCAGCGGTGTGCCCATGCAGGATCAGGCTCTCACTGATCGGGGTTACCGCTCCCTCGAAGGGGTGCACGGCACGATTGCGGTGCCACACCATCAGGCAGGCTTCTGGAAGCAATGGCGAGCGTTTGTTGGGCCAGCCATCCTGGTCAGCGTCGGTTACATGGACCCGGGGAACTGGGGAACTGACTTGCAGGGCGGCGCGCAGTTCCGCTACGGACTGCTGTGGGTCGTGGCGCTGGCCAGCATCATGGCGATCTTCATGCAGGTGATCGCCGCGAAGCTCGGCGTGGTCACCGGCAAGGACCTGGCCCAGTGTTGCCGCGACTGGTATCCCCGCTGGACCCGCTGGCCGAACTGGCTGATGAGCGAGATCGCGATCGCAGCGTGCGATCTGGCGGAGGTGCTGGGCAGCGCCGTCGCTCTCAACCTGCTCTTCCACATTCCGCTGCTGTGGGCTGTGATCATCACCGGGCTCGACGTACTGCTGCTGCTGGCCCTGCAGCGATTCGGAATGCGCACCATCGAAGCTGTGGTCGTGCTTCTGGTGGCCACGATTGCGGTGTGCTACTTCATCGAGCTCTTCGTGCTTCCGCAGACCCGTCCCGGCTTTCTGGAGATGGGCCGCTCGCTGATCGCGCCTCATTTCGGCCAGTTCGGCATGATGTACGTTGCCGTGGGCATTATTGGAGCGACGGTGATGCCGCACAATCTGTACCTGCATTCTGCGCTGGTGCAGAGCCGCAAGCTGCAGAAGGACGAGCCGTCGGTGCGGAGCGCTATCCGCTTCAATACCATCGACTCGACCGTCGCCCTGAGCACGGCTTTCTTCGTGAACGCCGCCATTCTGGTGCTGGCCGCGACCGTGTTCTTCGGCAGGGCGAGCGTTACGGTTCCGGGTGGAGGCCTGGTGCTGTTCAGCGCGAACAGCGACTGGATCCGCATTGCTTACCTGACGCTCGCGCCTCTGCTTGGCACCGCGGTTGCGAGCACGTTGTTCGCCGTGGCGCTGCTCGCGAGCGGGCAGAGCAGCACGATCACGGGCACGCTGGCAGGCCAGGTCGTCATGGAGGGCTTCATGCACTGGCGCATCCAGCCCTGGGTGCGGCGCCTGATCACCCGGACGCTGGCGATTCTGCCGGCGGTTTTCATCATCGGCGTGCGGGGCAACAGCAGCGTCACCGATCTGCTTACGCTGAGCCAGGTGGTGCTGGCGCTGCAGCTTCCCTTCGCCATGTTTCCGCTCCTGCACTTCACCAGCTCCGGCCGGCGCATGGGCCGGTGGAAGAATGGAACGTTCCTGCTGATTGCGGGCTGGGCGAGCGCGATTCTCATTACTGCCATGGACATTTACGGGCTGCCGGATTCTCTGAACGCGGCATGGCGGGTTATCCTGGGTAAGTAAACCAACGGAGCTAACGTGTACGGCACGATTCTGGTGACACTGGAAGGCACACCGACGGACCGTGCCATCATCGAGCACGTCAAGGAACTGGCCAGCCTCGCGCACAGCCGGGTCGTTCTGCTGCACGTGGCGGACGGCTGGGCGGCTCGCAACTTCGGATCGGATGCCGTGAGTCCCGAAATTGGGGAGGACATGGCTTACCTGGGAAAGGTACGCGATGAGTTTCAGGCAACGGGCATTCCAGTCGAGACGGAGCTGGCCTATGGCAATCCGGCCAGCGAAATCGTGAACTGGATTGAGCAAAAGGGCTGCGATCTGGTGGCCATGAGCACGCATGGTCATCGTCTCCTTGCTGATGTTTTTCTCGGCGCCACGGCCACGCGAGTCCGCCACAGCGTCGACGTGCCGGTTCTGCTGCTGAAGGCGAAGGCCTAGGTACGAGTCATCAGTAGCCAGCGGCCAGCGGTCAGCCCGGTCAACTCTGGCTACTGGCTACTGGCTGCTGCCCGTCTGTTACGCTCGGATTCAGGATGAAAGTTTTGGTCATTGGTGGAGGCGGGCGCGAGCATGCGTTGTGTGCGGCCATCGCGCGATCGCCCAGGGTGGATGAAGTCGTCTGCGCGCCCGGCAATGGCGGCATCGCGCAGGTGGCGCGCTGCGTGGCAGGCAATCAGAAGGACGTCAACGACCTGCTCCGGGTGGTCGCGGAAGAGAAGCCGGACCTGACCGTGGTTGGCCCTGAGCTTCCGCTGTCGCTGGGCCTGGTCGACGAGATGAGGAGCCGCGGGCTGGCGGTGTTCGGGCCGACGCGCGAGGCGGCGATGCTCGAAACCAGCAAGGGCTACGCCAAGCGATTCATGCAGCGGCACAACATCCCCACGGCCAACTACGCGGTCTGCGTGTCGCAGGAAGAAGCCGTGGGAGCGCTCGAGTTGTTCCGCCCGCCGGTGGTGGTCAAGGCCGATGGTCTGGCCGCGGGCAAGGGCGTTCTGATCTGCGAGACCAAAGAGGAGGCGCAGCGCGCGATTTCCGGCCTCTTCAACGGGCAGCTTTTGGGCACGGCCGAGAGCAGCGTGATCATCGAAGAGCACCTCACGGGCGAGGAGCTTTCCTACCTGGTCCTGAGTGACGGGCGCCATGCGGCCCCGCTGGTTCCGGCACAGGATCACAAGCGCATCGGCGAGGGCGACACCGGGCCGAACACCGGCGGCATGGGCGTCTACACGACCGACTCCATGCTCGACGCGAAGATGAGCGCGTGGATCCTGCAGCACATCGCGCAGAAGGCCATCGACGGCATGGCCGCCGAGGAGACGCCCTTCGTCGGCGTCCTGTACTGCGGCATCATGATGACCGCCAAGGGGCCCATGGTCCTCGAGTTCAACGCCCGCTTCGGCGATCCGGAGACACAGGCGATCCTGCCGCGGCTGGAGTCGGACCTGCTGGAGGCCCTCGAAGCCTGTGTCGAAGGCCGGCTCAGCGACACGGAGTTCCGCTGGAAGCCGGGCGCGTCGGCCTGCGTGGTCGCTGCCTCGGAGGGGTATCCGGGCAGCTATACGGTCGGGCACCCGATCCAGGGGCTGGAGGCGGCGGCCGAAGTTCCGGGCGTCGTGGTCTACCATGCCGGGACATCCATCGATGACGGCGTGTACCGCACGGCCGGCGGCCGGGTGCTGGGCGTGACGGCCACGGGGCCGGACCTTCAGGCAGCGCTGCGCTCGGCCTACGAGGCCATGGGGCGCATCTCCTTTGCGGGCATGGTGTACCGGCGGGACATTGGGCACCGGGCATTGCAGCAAGGGTGAAGAGAAAAGCTGTTAGAGAAAGACTGGTAGCGAACAGCTGTTAGCGAAAGGCTGTTAGCATGCCCGCAAATCCGCGCTTGATGCTGGTCAGAGATTGAACCTCCAAGCTAGACTGCGTTCGCCCCCGATGGAGGCGCTTATGGCCAGTCTCTGGATCTATAAGCCGGACGGGCCCGTTCACTACGAGGACGTGGATGTCGA
>DASYYN010000002.1:0-50253 GCA_035933815.1 Acidobacteriaceae bacterium | reverse complement strand
CGCGGCGTCTATTACCAGACTCCCGACTACGGCCGCGCCGTGCTGAAAACCAACGCCTACCGCCTGACGTCAGAACCCATGGCCGGCGTTTACCTCAGGTTCTGACCGCTGGCTGCTGACTGCTGACCGCTGGCCGCTCACGGCTATTGCCTATTGCCTATTGCCTATTCCCTGTCCCTACACCCTACCCCCTATACCCTATCCGCTATACGCTGTCTTCATGGATTGCCTCTTCTGCAAGCTCGTCGCCGGCAGCATCCCTTCGAAGAAGGTGAAGGAAGACGACCTGATGCTCGCCTTCCACGATATTCAGCCGGTCGCGCCCACCCACATCCTCGTGATCCCGAAGAAGCATATCGCCTCGCTGGCCGAGGCGCAGAGCAAAGATCACGCGCTGCTCGGCCATCTGATGATCAAAGCCGCTGAGATCGCCCGCGAGCAGGGGCTCAGCAAGGGATACCGCCTCGTCGTCAGCACTGGCCCGGACGGAGGCCAGACCGTCGACCACCTGCACCTGCACATCCTCGGCGGACGGCAAATGCACTGGCCCCCGGGATAGACGCCGCGAGTAGAATCACAGAACTGACCACAGTCTTTTGGGGATGTGCCCGCCTCGGCCCAGTGAAGATCGTCGCCAGCGGGATCGGTGGAGGTGCAGGGATGATGGCAAAACTCATGGGCCTGAAGACCATTTCACCGGCTGACCTGATGGCAGAGGTGCAGGCGCGAAGCGTCGTCTGTTTTGACCTCAATTCCCGCGACAGCTGGAATCGCGCCCACGTCCCCGGCGCCCTTCATCTGGAGCCCGGCTCCTGGTCCGACTCTGAACTGCCGGCCGACCGGGATACTCCGCTCGTCTTCTACTGCTCCAATATGTTCTGCCGCAAGGCGCCCAATGCTGCGCGCCGCGCGAACGAAATCGGCTATCGCAATGTTCGTGTCATGTCTGCCGGGCTGAGCGGCTGGCTCGATCGCGGCTTTCCCACAGAGGCTGCCGTCGCCGTTTAGCGTGCGCAACACAGAGGGCGCAACGTCTCTCGCGACGAGCAAACGCGCCGGACTGCAACTATCGGACCATTACGAACCGCGCATCCAGGTAAGGTACTTTCAGCCGATTGAATAAGGCCCCGCTTACTGCTGTAATTCTCAAACGGAACCATTCATCCCTTTCTGCCGAGGCGTCCCCCATGCCTGCATACTGCCTGTTGCTGCTGCACTGGTTGGTTCTCCCGAACAATTCCCTTTCCATGTTCCTCTTCGTTGTGCTGATTCTCGCTGTCCTCGTCGTTCTCGAAAGATTTGTATTTGGCCGCAAGAGCAAAGCGGAGCCCGCCATTCCCCGCGTCCAGTCCATTTGCGAGGATATGCGCCGCAAGATGACTTCGGCGGATGAGGCGGCAACTCTGGATAACAGCGAGATCTCCGAGGACGGCGCGCTCTCTCACCAGCTGTAACTTTTCCTTTCGCTACGCCGTGAACACGGCCCCTCGCGCGCGCAGGCAGAGCCCCTTTTGCGCCCTGATCCTCTGCACCCCCACACTCTGGCCTCTCGCAGCGGTGTCAATCCCTTACTTTCGTGTTCTCCCACATTCCAAACGCTTTCCACGCCAGAAAACCTGCCGGATTCCTGCCCGCGAACCGGTATTCTGAAAATAGTGGACATTAATGAGAGCAGAGCGATGTTTCCGGCGAAGCGGCAATGGGCGGCCGTCCCGCGATCCGGGACGAAAGTAGGTAATACCCGCAGGGTATTACCCAGCAAAGCACGTTGAATCAATCAGTTCCACAAAGCACCAAGGGGGAGGGGGAGGGGGGGACCCCCCAAAGCCGATCGGCCGGCCAGCAAAAAGGCCGCCCGCGTTAGCGAACGGCCTCGTCCTGACTCTGAATCGACCTACTGGCCGGTTGCCGTCACGTACTGCGTGGCATGGTTGCCGTGCGGGATCGCCGCCAGGCAGGTCGGCGTTCCGTTCGCCGGGAATGGCGAATCCTGAACGCCGGTCAGTTCGCCGGTGTTCGGATTCAGCTGGCCCGCGGTGATGTAGGAGCCAGTGAAGTCCGTTGTATACACGTACCGGGCGAGCGCTGGCTCGATAGCGATACAGGTGGGGCTCGGAGCCCTCGTGCCGAACGTGGCCGAGGCTCCCATCGACGGAGCGCCCGTGGACTGCGTCAGCGAGTACTCGCTCACCTCCGACGAGTTGTAATCCGTCACGTAGATGTACTGTCCGCGCGGATCGACCACGACGCTCACCGGAAACGTCCCGGTCTGGAAGGGTCCGCTGGGCAGCGGGTAGAGGCTGCCGCCGGGCTGGATCATGTAGGCGATCAGCTGGTTCTGCACGCTGTCGGTCGCATACAGGAACCGGTTCGTCGGGTCCGTCGCAATGCCGGTCGGCGTGGAGCCTGCGGGAAACGGACTGCCGGAGAGCGCCGTCAGGCTTCCGCCCGAGCCGATGGAAAACCCCGAAATGGTTCCCTGCGCCGGGCAGGTGGAGGGCGTTGCCGGGTTGGTCGCGGTGCTCGGCGGCGCCGTCGTGACCACCACAGAATTGGTATTCGTCACGTAGACGAAGCTGCCGTTCGCCGTAACCGAGACCCCGCCGGGGAAGCACTGCAGGGGAACAAAGGAGGTGCTGCCGGAGCCAACCGGGCTGCCCAGCGTGCCGTCGGAGTGGATTGGATAAACAGCCAAAGCGCCGGGGCCGGGCTTCGCGTCGCTGAACCCGGACTGGTAGTAGTCGACGGCGAAGAGCAGCGTGCCGGCATTATTCACGGCCAGCGCTACCGGTTCCGATCCCGGGGTGCTGTAGCTGTGGCCGAAGGCAAGCTGTCCGCTGGTGGCAATGGCATATTCCGCAATGCTGTTCGAGTCGTGGTTCGCGACGTACAGGAACTGCTGGTTAGGCGTGGCCACCACCGACACAGGATTTCTGCCCTGCGAGGAGACCGAGCCGCCGTTGACCGCGAACAGCACGCCGGAATAGGAGTTCACGTGATACGCAGTGACCTGGCCGTTCTCAGTTGTCCCCTTCGCACCATTCGAGGTGACGAACAGATAGTCGATCGTGTTGCCCGGGTTGCAGGAGGCGATGCCCAGCCCCAGGCCCAGACTCGCTGCGATGGCCAGGAACCCCTGACCGATTCTCGTCCACTTCATGTTTGTCCTTCGTCCCCTGCGGGAGCCAATCTTCGGGATCGCTCCCGCTTCATTTCAGTTCCGGCACGCCGGCCGGAACCTGCTGTCTTACACGCCGTTGTGCCTTCCCTGCTTGTGCGAGACGGCGGCAACACACGTCGGCTGGCCCGAAGTCACATACGGCGAATTCTGGTTCAGGATCAAGGTCCCGTTCGCTGGATCCAGTTCGGCGCCGCCGACCGTTCCCCCGATGTAATCCGAGGTGTACAGGAATCGCTGCAGCTCCGGATCGACCATGATGCACAGCGGCCCCGAGGATCCCGCATTCGTGGTGGCGATGGCTTTCGGCGCGCCGGAGCCGAGCAGATACGAACTGATCGTCCCGTCCACGTAGTTGGTCACGTAGAGAAACTTGCTGGTTTTGCCCCCGGCAACCGTCGCGCCCATCGGCTGGTTCCCGGTAGCGACCGTGGAGCTGAGCGTCAGCGCGCCATTCGCCTGAACCGCGTAGCTGTAGAGCTGGTTCTGGGCCGCGTCGGTTACGTAGATCGCGCCGCTGGTCGGGTCGGCGGTGATGCCGGTCGGCTGCGATCCGGCGCCTGTGCTCATGGGGCTCCCGGTCAGCTCCGTCAGAGGCGCGGCGCCGCTGCCGCCCACGGCAAACTCGGAGAGGGTACCCGAGGCCGGGCACGATTTCGGCAGGATCGGAACGGTGCCCGTCACCGGCGGCGACGTGGTCACCAGAACGGCATTCGTGTTGGTGACGTACAGATGAGCGCCGTCCGGCGTGACGGCCAGGTTCGACGGGAAGCACTGCACCTGCCAGTAATTGGTCGCTCCCACGCTCAGGGCGGCGCCCAGCTGCCCGTTGGCGGTGTTGATCGGAAACGCTACGACGGCGCCTGGGCCCGGATTCAGGTCCGTGAACGAGGGCTGGCCGGGCGAGGCCGGAGCGTAGTAGTCCAGGGCATACAGCCTGCTGCCGTCCGGGCTGATGGCCAGGGCCACAGGCTCCGTGCCGGGAGTGTTGACGGTCTGCAGCGGATACAGCTTTCCGTCCACGCCAATGGCGAACATCACGATGGTGTTGTCATCGTGATTCGCGACGTAGAGGTACTTGCCGTCCGGCGAGGTCACGTCATAGACGGGATTCCTGCCGCCGGAGGGATAGGGCGAATCCAGCAGCTGAACCAGCCCCCCGGTGAGTGAATCGAGCACGTAGGCATTCACCTGCCCGGGGTTCTGCTTGTTGCTCGTGACGTAGACGTAGTCCACCGTGTTGCCAGGACCGCAGGAGGTGATCGCCAGCGACGCCCCAAGGATCGATGCCGCGGCCAGCAGCCGCTTGCCAGTCAAACGCAACTTCATCTGTTTCGCAATCTGCTTCGTACGCGTCGCCATCAGTTAGTGTTGGAGCTGTAGAGGCACCAGGTCGGCGTCCCGATCACCTTAAAAGTCGAGCCTTTCGGCAGGTTGGTGAGCACCCCGGTATTGGGATCGAAGTGTGCGCCGGTCATGTCGCTGCTGCCTGCGTTTGCCGTGTAGACGTACTGGTGCGACGTATCTTCGAATACGCACACCGGGGTGCTGCCCGTTCCGTAAGTCGGCTGCGAGGCCGGGGTGAGCACGCCGGAGCCGGCGGTGATGTTGAAGATCGACAGCTGGCTCGATGTCTGATTCAGCCCCGTCGACACGGTGTTGGTCACGTACAGGTATCTGGAGTTGCTGTCGGTGGTCAGCGCGGTCATGCCCGCCGCTGTGGAGGCATTCGCGATCGAGGGGATCGAGGTTGCCGTCAGCAAGCCATTGGTGCCCGGCTCAAAGGTGAAAATCTGGTTGGTGCCGTTGTCAAGGATGTAGACCCACTTGCCATCCCCGCTGCCGCCGATCACGCCGATATTCGTCGCCCCGGAGATGGGCTGCGCGCCTCCCGGAACCTGCGTCAGCTGGCCTGACGAGCCGTTGGTCGCATAAGCGTAGACGACCTGCTGGTTGCCGGTGGCCGGATCGCTCGCTTCAGCCGTGTAAATGAAGTTCGACGCCAGATGGAAATCGATCGGTCCGCAGCCGATCGGGAAGTACGACAGTGGCGTGCCCTGCGCGTTCTGCTGCTGCTGGTTCTGCACCAGGAACAGGCGCCCCGTGGAGGAATCGATCTGGAAGGCCGTTATGTCGCCGGCCGGCCGGTACACCTTGTAGGTCGGGTCGTAGCAGGGATAAGCCGCAGACTGCGTCGGCGAACCCGGCGTCTGCAGGGCGCTGGTGCCCGGCTGGTACTGATCGAGGACATACAAAAAGCCGCTGTTGAGACTCAGGAGCAGCCGCTTCGATCCGTTTCCCTGGCTTGGATAGGAAAGCTGATACGAGAGCGAGCCGTCGCCGCCGATGCTGAAGATGGCAATGCCTCCGCCACTCCAGGTGATGTTGCCGGCGCTGTCATATTTTGGGGTACCCTGGTTCAGCACGTAGACGTAACGGCCGCCGGTCAGCAGGACCGCGCGCACGGGATTCGACCCATTGGAGCTTTGTGGATCGTGGGGAGCCGGTACCAGTCCGCCGGTATCGTTGTTCTCCTTATAGGAGGCCACCTGGTTGTACTGGGAACCGAGAACGATAATGTAGGCGTTGGTGTAGTTGTAATTGCAGGACTGGGTCCCAAAAGCGAGGACAACAGATGCCACCAGGGCCAGAGACACCCGCCCGAAATTCCTAAACTTCATGCGCTTCCTTCACACCAGTCGCCCCGCGGAGCGTGCTGGCCAGGTTGTAGGGATGTTCCCGGAACATTGTAAATGGAAAAAGCAGGCTGCGCTGTTAGACGCGCCTGCTGCGGCTTCGGGAGTGGGCAAGAAGCAGGGTATAGGGTGTAGCGTTTAGGGTAGGGTGACGCGATCACGTCTACTCCCTACACGGTATCCCTACACCCTGGCTGTTGGTCACCAAACGCGGCACGCGTCGGTGGGCATCATGGGCTGGCCTTCATGGCAGCCAAACGCCTTGCCGAATTCGTCAAAATTCCTGACGACTCCGTCCACGCGGAACATCCCCGGCGAATGCGGATCGACCTTGGCCGATACCCGGCTGGCCTGATCGGTGACGTTCTGGCACCAAACCTGGGCAAAGGCAATGAAGTAGCGCTGGGCTTCGGTGTAGCCATCGATCTTGTCGTCGATGTTCTTGCCCTGCTGCTTCAGCGTATCCAGCAGCGCCTGCCAGGCGATATGGATGCCACCGTTATCAGCGGTGTTCTCGCCCAGCGTCAGCCTGCCGTTCAGGTTGACGCCCGGAACCGGCTGGAATCCGCCGTACTCCTTCACCTCGCAGTCCGTCCGCTCGTTGAAGGCGGCGCGGTCCTGCGGCGTCCACCAGTTCTTCACGTTGCCGTGGCCATCGTACTTGCTGCCCTGGTCGTCGAAGCCGTGCGTCATCTCGTGGCCGATCACCACGCCGATGCCGCCGAAGTTGACCGCCGGGTCCTTGCTGAAGTCATAGAAGGGCGGCTGCAGGATACCGGCCGGGAAGTTGATGTCGTTCATCGCCGGGTTGTAGTAGGCATTGACGGTAGGCGGCGTCATCCCCCACTCCTTCTCGTCGACCGGCTTGCCGATCTTGTTCAGCTCATAATTCAGAGCGTACTGATCGACCGAGCGCAGGTCCGCGACGAAGTCCGTTCGCGTCACGTGTACGGCGGAGTAGTCCCGCCACTTGTCGGGGTAGCCGATCTTCTGCCGGAAGTCTGCGAGCTTCTCTTCGGCCTGTTTCTTGGTGTCTTCGCTCATCCACGGCAGCGCCTGGATATCCTGGCCGAGCGCCTTCTTCAGCGCGGCGACCAGTTGCTCCATCGCCTCCTTGTTCTGCGCCGGGAAGTTCTCCTTTACCCAGTCCTGCCCCACGGCCTCGCCCAGCGAGCGGTCGGTGACCGCCGTGCAGCGCTTCCAGCGCGGCGTCTGCTCCGCCTGGCCCTGCAGGGTCTTCTGGAAGAATTCGAAGCTGGCGTTCTCAAATGGCTGGCTCAGCCAGGGCGCAGCCCCGTTAATGACATGGAATCTCAGGTAAGCCTTCAGCGCTTCGAGGCTCTGATCGGCGAGGACCTTATTCTGCTCCTTAAAGAAGTCCGGCTGGCCGACATTGAGCGACTCCACCTTGGGCGCGTGAATCCCGGTCAGGTACGCGTTCCAGTCGAAATCCGGCTCAAGCCCCTGCAGATCGGCAATGGTCATGATGTGGTAGCGCTTGTCGGGATCGCGGAGCTGGTCGCGCGGAATCGATGCTTTGGCCAGCGCGGTTTCGATCTCCATCACCTCGCCCGCATCCTTCTGCGCCTGGTCCTCAGACTCGCCGGCCAGCGTCAGCACCTTCACCATGTAGTCCTTGTAGTGGCTGCGGATCTCCGACATGTGCGGATTGTCTTCGAGGTAGTAGTCGCGGTCGGGGAGCGTGAGCCCGCCCTGCCCGACGACCTCAATCTGCTTCGTCGAGTCCTTCTGGTCCTGCTGTACTCCGAAGCGGAAGAAAGTCGGCGTCCCGTCCTGCGCCTCCAGCCATGCGATGGTGGATGCCAGCTGCTTCTTGTCCGTCACGCCATCGATCCGCTGCAGCACAGGGAGAATCGGCTTGTCGCCCAGCGTCTCGGCCTGATCGGTGTTCATGCAGGCGGCGAAGAAGTCGCCGTACTTGCGCTGCAGGGGCGTTTTTGGCGAGTCCGCGGCGCGCTTCAGATCGAGGTACAGCAGATAGCGATTGCGCTCCGACAGCTCGTTGAAACGCCCCCAGCGCGACTGATCGCCGGGGATAGGATTCGCTTTGCGCCAGTTGCCGCAGGAGTACTGGTAGAAGTCCACGCAGGGATCGGCGCTCTTATCGATCGCGCTGAGGTCGAAGCTGTGCGGAGCCTTCGGCTCGGTCGGCGTTTCGGATGTTTTTGTATCGGCAGACAATGAGGTCTGAGCAGTGAGAGCGGCGGCGGACAGCAGAAGAGCGGTCGCCATCCAGGCGGTTCGTACAGCACGCATAGAGTCCCGGGACCTCCGTTGGAATGCAGACCAGGGGATTCCCTGGTTTTTTACGACCTGAAACCATATCACGCGGCAGGAGGACCTGGCATGTTTGCCACCGGCGCGGGAACAGCGAAAGTTTAGTGCGATCCGGCGGGGCTCCGCGTATCCTCGCCGTCGCTCGTAACGGTCCATGTCTTCCCGTCAGAAGATTGCGCTGACTCGAAGTGAATGCGGTCGTTTCCCTGGAAATCGTTGGTGGTGCGATACCACACTGTCTTGCCATCGGGCTGATCGCTGTGGCCGAGGTAGACCCAACGGGTGCCGGTGATGGTGAGGTCGCCGCGCCCGGGAGAGTGCCCGTCCGGCAATACGGCGTGCGTGAAGTAATGCCCTGCGTCGCCCGAAGGGATGAACACCACGAGGGCCGCTGTTTTGCCGTTCACGGTTTGCTGGCAGGCAAAATACAGTCCAATCTGTGAACAGGCATTCACCAGCGAATCAGTTGCGCTTTGCCCTGTGCCCTTGTCGTGGCGAGTCACCGCCCAGCTCCCGTTGTACAGGCGCAGCGGTGCGTAAGGATCCGGCGCAGCGGCAGAAGGCACAATGAGTGCGAGAAGCAGCAGCCAAGGCATCATCGGCAGAGCAGTGTAGCACGCGACGCCGCACTGCTCCACCGCCGAGATTCGGAATGGCAGAGCGGGTCAAAAAATGTGGACCCGGATATTGAGGTACTTCTTCGGATTTGTACGGATGGCGGTGACTAGGTCACGGCTTTGTTGGCTTAGTTCGTCCAGGTGGTCGTAGAGCTTGCGGTCCTTGATCAGCGCGCCGGCCGTGCCCTGGCCATTGTCGATCTGCGACAAGATCGAATCCATACGCGAGACGGTGTCGTTTAGCTTGCGCGCAAAGGCCGGGTCCTTCGCCAGAATGCCGAGCGAGCCTTTGCCGGAGTTGATGTCGCTGAGGATCTGATTCAGGTTCTTCGTTGACGTGTTCAGGTTGTTGTAGAGGGTATCGTCCTTCATCAGCTTGCCGAGCGATCCCTTGCCTTCATTCAGCGATGTCACCATGTCGTTCAGGCCCTGCGTGGCGTGATTCAGGTTGTTGTACATGGTGTCGTCAGTGACGAGCTTGCCGATGGAACCCTTGCCGCTGCTGATCTGGTTAATGAGCCCCTGCAGCTCATCGATGGTCGCCAAAGCCTTCGTATACAGTGCGCGATCGTTGATGAGGGCTCCGATGGACCCTTTGTTGGAACTGAGCGCGTCGGCGATCTTGTTGACCTTGTCGAGGATCACATCCAGGCGCTCGATCGTTCCCTGGCTGGCCTGAATCACGTCCTGCAGGTTCGGCGTTTCGGTGGTGCCGATCTCGGTGTCGTTCGGAATTGGCGGCCCTGTCGCGCTGCGACTATCGATATCGACAACGGTGTCGCCCAGCACGCCTACCGTTTCCAGGCTGCTCTTCGAATCGGTGCGAATCTGGCTCTGCCGGGTCTTGCTGACCCGCATGATCACTTCCACCGGCGTCAGCCTGCGCGATTGGTCGATGCGGATGCTTTTCACCGTGCCGATGGTGACGCCCTCGAGGTTCACCGGAGCGCCCACTTTCAGCCCCGCGGAGTTCTCAAAATAAGAGCGCAGCGTGAGATGACCGGCGAAGAAGCCGCCGGCGCTATTCGACATGAGGAAAATCAGCGCCGTCAGCGCCGCAAGGGCAACGATCACCAGAACCCCAACCTTCAGTTGTGACCATCGCACTTCGCTTTGAGCGGGCACGTTTCCCTCGGTAGGTTAGGGGCCCCTGCGCCTCTTTTTCGGGCACAGTGGGGGTGGTGTAAATGCAAAACAACGCTGCGCAGAGGATATCAAAACGACTGCGGGGCGCCCGTCTTCAGATTACCTTCGTTTCCGCTTCGTTTTTCGATGACACGCCACCGCGATCCGTTGCAGAATCAGCGCGGATTGCAGGCTTGCCATGCTGCCGTCATCTGCCGTGCGCAGCGCCCGCCTTCGTCGCTGCGTACGCCACGCTGGCTCCCGTGCGGCCGTTCACCACGGTCAGGGTTCCGTTGGCGTCCGCCGTTACCTCGATCCGGTAGCCAGTGTCAGGACCGTGCAGGTTCGCGATGAACTGCTCAGGAGGGTTGCCGCTGCCCGCCTCCTCCGAATAATGCAGCTGATATTCGGCTTCGAGGCCCGGAATCCCGCGGATGGTCGCGACGGTCGGCGTTGAGCCGCCCTTCTTCGCACCGTTGTCCATGATGGCCACGCGCGGCTGGACCGCATCGACCAGCGCCGGGCTGGAGCTCTGGTTCCAGCCGTGATGCGAGACGATCAGCAGGTCCACGTGCCCGATCACATTGGTCGGGCACATCATGTCCATTTCCTTGTCCCAGGTCAGATCGCCGAGGTCGAGGATCTTCAGCTTGCCGAAGGTGATTTCCACGCCGACGGAGCGGGCGTTCTCTGTCTGATCCGGCGGCCGCTTCTCGCTTTTTGCGCAGTACTGATTCGCCTCGCCGCCACCCGGCAGCGGCTTGTCGAGCACGTTGCCATCGGCCGTCAGGACTTCAACATGCATGCCGGGGATGGGCAGCACCTCGCCCACTTTGGCGGTGAGGTGCTTGTACTTCCCGGTTGCGAGGACTTTCTGATAGCCGGCATAGGCGTCGGAGGTCGGCTTGTCGTTCAGCTCGCGCAAGGGCCCGTGATCGATGAACGTGCCCACCGGAATTTTCGCGACCAGCTGCGGGACACCGCCCGTGTGATCGACATGGTAGTGCGTCAGCAGGACGTAATCGATGCGGCTGATCCCGGCCTCCTTCGCCGCCTGGGCAATGCGGTCGGCGTCGCGGTCGCTGTTGCCCGGCCATCCGGTGTCGATGAGCAGCGAATGCTTGTCGGGCGTGACAAACAGCGTCGACTGGCCGCCCTCGACGTCCACGAAATAAATGTGCAGCTTGCCGTGCTCCTGCGCGTTCTGCGCCGCCCGCAGCATCGGACACCCGGCGAACACCGCTCCGGCCACGGCTGCGCCGACCAGAATGCGGTGGAGCTTCTTCGATACATTGCTGTTGATCGCCTTCATCGCTGGACATTTCTCCTTGGCGGGTTTGAATACTCCGATCGACTCTCCAACTCTCCGCCGAACATCATAGAACGGGCTACACAGGTGTGCTGAGCTTCCAGCCGGCGGCCGTGATTTCTTCCGCGGAACCGTTCGCCTTGTGGATTCGTAATCCTGTTCAGTATGGACCCGCTCTGCAGCGCGCCATGGGTGCTGGCGCAGGTTGCCGCCGTCACGGATAGCTGGCGCCGCTCGGCCGGTGACTGGCCGCACCGCGCACCGCACTTCCATGCGCGCGCACAGCGCCGCCGCGAGAAGGCCTACGACCGCGCCCTGCATACGGTCGAACGGTGTGCGCAGCACGCCTCCCCCGGCCGCCCGTCCGATGCGCCGCGTACGCGGCAGAAGCTCATCTCATCGTTCGCGCAATTCGCAGCGGAGGCGCTGGACCTGGGCCGCGATGCCGTCGACGTTCTGACCGGCGGATTTCTGCCCGTCGGAATCGAGCTGGCGCGATCGGCACGGCGCTTCGATCCGGACCTGAGCCAGACCGACATCCTCCAGGCTGCGCGCAATGCGTGGACGGCGTGCGGCATGCAGCCGCTGCTGGGCGTTCGCATGGGCCTGACTCCGGCC
The DNA here is from genome assembly GCA_035933815.1 of Acidobacteriaceae bacterium. Taxonomy (GTDB): domain Bacteria; phylum Acidobacteriota; class Terriglobia; order Terriglobales; family Acidobacteriaceae; genus Palsa-343. Next base: position 38,412 of record DASYYN010000002.1, on the reverse strand, counting down.
ATCCTCGGCTACAGCCTCATCTATCCCTACAGCGATAATTTCCTCGACCGGAAAGATATCGACCGTCAGGAGAAACACCGGTTTGGGGAGCGCTTCGGGCGACGCCTTGCGGGCGAGGATCTGGCTGCCGCGAATGCCCACGAAGCCGCTCTCTGGCAACTGGTCTCGCTGATCGAGCAGCAGTTTCCGCGGCCGCTCTATCCGGCCGTGTTCGCATCGCTGCTGGCGATTCATCGCGCGCAGAGCGAGAGCGTCCGGCAAATGGAAGCAGGCGGCTGCTTCGCCGACGACGAGCTGCTGCGCATCACCTGCGCGAAGGGCGGAACATCGGTGCTGGCGGACGCCATGCTGGTCCGCGGCCAACTGGCCGACCAGGAAGCGGAATTCGCCTTCGCCTGGGGCGTTCTGCTGCAGCTGGGTGACGACCTGCAGGACATCGGCGAGGACCTGCAGCGAGGCTCGCAAACGCTTTTCACGCGCGCCGTTCGCGCCAGGCAGCCGCTGGATTCGCTCGTCGCGCAGCTGCTCAATTTCAGCGATGCTGTGGGTGTGCACCTGGACGCGTTGCCGGAAGGCGATGCGTTCTTCAGGAACCTGCTCCGCATGAGCTGGCGCTCGCTCGTCCTGATGGCCGTCGCGCAGTACCAGGAATTCTTCACCGACGAGTTTGCCGCCGGCCTCGAGAAGCACTCGCCTTTCCGCTTCGCGTTCCTGCGGGAGAGACGTGAACGGCTGGCCGGCGAACGCGGGCTCTTTGAACGGCTGTTGCCGACCATCCTGGCCGAGCCCTGGTCAGGGCTCCGGCTGAGCGAAGCACCGCATGTAACGGATCCCGCACTCTCCTCGATATAACCGCGCTTTCGTGGATCAAATCAGCCCGACGCGCCGGAGCAGATCCTGAAAGCGGCGATCGGAGCGATATCGGTCAAACACCGGATCGACGGCGAGGTATCCCATCCAGACAGCGTGATCGTTGTAGCTGGCCTGCAACCACTGGAAGGTCGCATCATCCTGGTGGAGCGCCGCATAAATCCGCGCGATGCCGTACGGTGAAACGTAGCGTTTCTGCCGGTTCGCTTCCAGTTGCTGCGCGATCTGGACTGCCTCGCGATTCCGCCCTGCGCCGGCCAAGGCAACGCCGACCTGAGCCGCGTAGAGAGGATTATCCCCGGACAAAGTTGCTGCCGTATTCAACTCGCGAACCGCTTCGGTGTGCATGCCCGCCTGATCGAGGTCCTCCCCGAGCAGAAGATGCGCGGCTGCGAAATTCGGGTCCAGCTCAACCGACTCTCGATTCTGCTGAATGGCAGCGGAATAATTCCGCGCCAGATAATAGCGAAGGCCGACCCACGTGCTGATCATCAGGTTGAGAGGATCGAGTTCGAGTGCGCGTCTGGATTCGGAAATGGCCTCGTCGTGCCTTCCATGGATCGAGAGATAGTCCGCATACCAGTGGTGCGCGTTCGCGTAGCCAGGGTTCAGCTGCAGAGCGCGCCGGAACTCGGCATCCGCTTCAGCCCATTCCCAGCGATGGCTCAGAACCAAACCCAGAGAGGCGTGCGCTTCCGCCGATTGCGGATCCAGCTCAACCGCCTTGCGCGCCGCGAACAAGGCTCTCGGGAGAGCATCGGAGGGAGCTTTGTACCCGTGCCACGCCAGTCCGCTGTTGCAGTCGGCCAGGCCGGACCAGGCAGCGGCGTAGCCGGGATCGGCGTCGATCGCCTGCTGAAAATATCCTTCCGCCTTCGCGATTCCATCGCCGCTTCGCCTGTTCCAGTAGTAGCGGCCCTTCAGGTATGCCAGGTACGCTTCCGGTGCGACCTGCCGCGAGCCGGCGAGGCGCGTCTTCTGCTCATCCGTAAGAGCGATGTGGATTTGGTCTGCGACGCTGGCTGCCACCGAATCCTGCACGGACAGTACATCTTTGAGATCCCGGTCGTAATTCTCGGTCCAGAGGTCGGTCTGATTCTTCGCGTCGATCAGCTGAACGGTGATGCGCAGACGATCGGACGAGCGGCGCACGCTGCCCTGAATCAGATAATCGGCGTTCAGTTCTTTGCCAATCTCCTTTGCGGTCAGCGTGCTCCCCTTGTACTTTGCAATCGAGCTGCGCGCGATCACGGTGAGCCGGTCCGGGTTCAGCTTGCCGATCTGGGCAATCATCTCCTCCGTCAGCCCATCGCTGAAGAACTCCTGGGCGGGGTCTCCGCTGAGATTGTCGAAGGGCAGGACCGCAAGGACGGCTCTGTGCTGCGTAGCTGAAGCTGGATGGGAGGGCCTTCGCCAGCGCCACGCCGCCGGGAGCGCGGCAGCGCCTGCAATCGCCAGCGCCGCTATCCCGATGAAAAGCCACGTGCGGGCACGCCGATGGGTTGAGGCCTCCTCGGCGTCCGGTGCCGGTGCCCGGTTCCCCTCTGCGGACAGGACCCGCTGCGCGTCGGGTTCAGGCGGGGAAGCCGACAACCCGGTCCGGGGCAGTTCCGCGGTGTCTGCGGCCACCGGCGCGATGAACCGGTAGCCACGGCCGGTAACGGTTTGGATAAAGCGCGGAGTTTCAGGGTCGTCCCGCAGCACGTGGCGTATTTTGCGGATCGCACCGCGAATGCCGTTATCGGTATCGAGGAAGACGTCCTCGCCCCAGATCCTCGCTACGATTTGCTCCCTTGTGACGATCTCGCCGGGATGCTCCAGGAGCAGAAGAAGGATCTCCAGCGGGATCCGCTCCAGTTTAAGCACACGATTGCCGCGGCGCAGCCGGCGAGGCCGAAGATCCAGCTCAAAGTCTTCGCCGAATGCGATCGACTGCCGCAGCGTGGTGGGCTGGGAGCTCATGCAATGCCCGCAGAAGTTGAATGATTCTACACCACATTGCTAACTGCTCTGTAAGTGTGACTAACAGCACAAATTAACTCGACACAAACCAACACGCGCCGACACCCCCTCGCGCTATGGACAAGCGCTTTTGCTGTCCTAATGATGGGCGCTCACTCAGGAAAGGGAGGGAGCACACGTGAAACGGATACAGGTCGGAACCACAGTCAGGACACTGGTGATTTCGTGCGTAGGAATGCTGAGTCTGTTGACACCGCGTATCGCAAGCGCCGACGCGGTTCTGGACTGGAACGCAATCGCGGTGAATACCGCTGCCGCCAACAAGCAGAACCCTTTTGCTCAGGGGAGAACTGCAGCCATCGTCCAGCTGGCGGTCTTCGAAGCGGTCAACAGCATTACGCATGAATACCAACCGTATCTGGGCACGGTCCATGCGCCGCGGGGCGCCTCAGCCCAGGCCGCAGCAATTGAGGCCGCTTACAAGGTGCTGAGCACCTATTTTCCGGCGAGCCTCGCCACATTGACCGCGGACCGGACCGCCGCGCTGGCTTCGATACCGAACGACCAGGCGAAGACCGACGGGATCGCAACGGGCGATGCCGCGGCTGCGGACATGATCCTGCTGCGCGCCAGTGACGGCGCCGCGCCTGCCCAGTTCAAGATCCCAGGGCCGGCTGTTCCCGGCGACTGGCAGGCGACCGCCAGCTGTCCCGTTGTGAATGGCGTTGCCCAGGGAATCGCCTTCCAGTGGCAGTATGTCGTTCCGTTCGGCATCGAGAGGGCCAGCGATTTTCTGCTCGATCCGCCGCCGGCGCTCGCCAGCGAAGCTTACGCCAGGGCCTACAACGAGGTGATGACCGTAGGCGCGATCAACAGCACCGAACGGCCGCAGGACCGGGCCAACGTCGCGCTGTTCTTCGCGGCCGCGTCCCCGACGCAGGCGTTTAACCAGGCCGCTCGTCAGGTGGCGGAGCAGCGCGGAGGATCGCTGACAGAAAACGCTCGCGCTCTGGCGCTGATGAACATGGCCATCAACGATGCTCTGGTGGCCTCGTTTTTCAATAAGTACCGCTACAATTTCTGGCGCCCGGAAACAGCCATTCACGGAGGCAACACCGATGGCAACCGGAAAACCCAGGCGGATCCCAGCTGGGCGCCCTTCATCACGACTCCATGTTTCCCAAGTTATCCCTCGAACCACGGCAGCGCCGCCAATGCCGCCGCCGAGATCCTGAGACGGATCTACGGGGAAGCCGGACACGCCATGATGCTGACAAACGCAGCGGTGCCCACCATCGTTCTGCAGTACACCTCGTTCCGCGAGATTTGCGACGACATCTCCGACGCGCGCGTCTACGGCGGCATTCACTTTCGCACCGACCAGGAGGCGGGCGCGGATTTGGGCAGGGCCATCGGCGCGGCCGTTTACAGGCACAATCTGCGCCGCACGCATGATGACGACGACTGGCGCGACCACGATGATGACTGATCCGGCTTGTTGATTAGCCGCGAATGAAGCGCACAACTTCCCAGCCTGTCGCTCAGGCGTAGAGCGGCAGGCCGGGTTCCAGGGCCTTGGCTATTCTCCCGTGGGCTGCTGCGCCCGATCCGCTGAGGCAGATTCCCGCATCGCAGTCGCAACGGGCTGCAGCGCGACCTGGCAGTATTCCTCGGCGTAGCCGCTGCGCAGGAATCCGTGCCCGCAGAAGCGGTGCGTCACCCGGTAGCCATGCTTCTCCGCGTAGGGGATGATGCCGAAGTCGTCATTCAGCGGAATCGCGTTCAGCGTCTGGAGGTCCGGCTTCACCCAGTCTTCGCTGATATCCGCGTTGCGCTCGCTCCAGTTCCAGCCCCCGAAGATGATGACGTCAGGATGCGTGGCGATGGCGAACGGAGCGCGAGCATCGATGCGCGGCTTTTGGCTCCACCTCCACCACGTGGTCGGCTGATTGAAATACAGCGGGTGGTGGAACCATCCCGTGACGCCGATGGAGTGGTAACCGAAACCGGCGACGCGCTTGCCGGGTCCGAGGGTCTTCAGCCACGAGGCCATCGCCTCGTCGCCGGCATAGGGCTTGTGCATGTCGCTCCAGACGGCGTGGCCGGTCCACTGCAGCTGATTAACGCACGCGAGCACGAGCGCCGCCAGCGTCGCGCGCCGCAGCCAGAGAATGTTGCCGCTCGCAGTGCTTTGCGTCGCGGGCCACGTAAGCCACAGACAGGCGACCAGCGTTTCCCAGAGCATGCCCGCATGGCGCGGGGCGAGATACATCCGGCTGAAGCCCAGGATGAGCACCAGCCAGGGGATGAGGCCGACCCATCCGATTTGAGCCGGCATGCGGCTGGGTGTTTCGCCGCGGGGCCGATGGTACGCAATCGCCTGCGCGATCACGAGCCCGCAGACCAGCAGCCCGAACAAGGCGAAATTGGAAACCGGGAACGTGAACAGGCCCAGCACGCGTGCGATCTTGCGCCAAAATGCCTCACCCCCCGTCGGCTGGAAGGGCCGGATCATGTGCATGGGCAGCTCGCCCGGACGGGTGTAGTCGTGCGTGCGCAGGTCGTAGAGCTCCTGCCTGGCCTGCGCGTCACCCATCTTCGCCCACACTTTAAACGTCACCATCTGAATGTGGCGCCCGGCGGGGAAATCCACGTCTGCAGGCGGCGCTGCTGTGGCGACCGCAAAGAGCCAGAAGAAGCAAAGGATCCCAAGCGGCAGCGCGACGGCAACCGGCCGCCCGCGCTTCATTTGGCGACGCGCCAGAATCGCGGCGACGGCGGCGAATCCGAACGAGACAACGAACCCGTGCAGCGAAATATTCGCGATCAGTCCCAGCAGGATGGCGACAGCGATGAGGTTCTTCCGCGTTAGCTGCTGCTGCGACCCGCGGCGCAAAATCGCGGCGACCGCAAATGCCATCACTGCGTAAAGCACGTAGCTGCGCGCCACCACGGCATCCTGATAAACGAACCAGAAACCCAAAGGCAGAAGCGCGCGCAGAATCAGCGGAAACGGCGAGTAGCGCAGCAGAACATAAATGGCCGCCGCTGCGACGATGCCGGAGATCCAGTGCATGCCGGCGATGCCCAGATGCAGCCGCGTCAGCACCCACAGAAAGCTGTGCCACAGTCCCGGCGAACCCTCGTAGCGGATCTCATGGAACATGAGGTGCCACCAGCCGTTGTCGCGGGCCATCAGGTAGGCCTGCGTTTCATCGGCCCACGGCTCGTGCCATGCAATGCCCAGCGCGGCGACAACCGCGTACGCGGCGAGGATGAGACTCTCCACCCAGGTCCACGGACGCGGCAAGGTGCCAGGGCGGCCAGTGGGACGCGGCGGTGTCTCGACCAGAACAGGGCCTGGAGCCGGGGCTGGTTGCGGCAACCAGTCCACAAGGCGCGTAGGGCCGGTGCCCGTGCGTCGCACCTGCGCTGCAGCGACGACGGCGACTTCTTCTTCCTCCGCAACAGGCTGCACCTGAAACTTGTCGATCACCTCGGTGCGGCGCACCTGCGCGATCATCGCTTCCCAAACCGGATCCTGGGCCGAAAGAGAATGTACATTAGGCCGCTTGCGTTTAAAAAACCGAATCAAGCAATCGCTCCCTGGAGGAAAAATGAGCGTTCACGGTTCGCGCATCAGGCCGGCACAACATGCCTGGCGCACGTGAATTTGGCTCTCAATGAAACGGTGGTCCGCAATTCCGCGGGATTCGTGCAGAAGATGAGGCCTGAACATTCCGGCGAAGAATCCGGCGCCGCCATTTGCGAGCGCTTGGGGCATCAGGGGTGTTCATCCTTGACTAAATTGGACTTGCCTCTAACGGTCCCTGGCCGCAAGGAGGCAGATGCCCCGGCCCGAGAAACATATGGGCATTAAGATGGCGCGCCGCAGAGGGCGGATGCTTTCAGGGCTGCCAGCCAGGGGTCAGCGAAGCAGGGGTTGCGGCGAAGAAATTCGCCAGAGAAAGCGTCAGCCGTTGTCGGAGCCGCGCCGATACTCGCCGCTCTTCCCGCCGCTTTTGCGCTCGAGCTGCAGGCTGCGGATAACGATGGACTTATCCACCGCTTTGCACATGTCGTAGACCGTGAGGGCGGCGACCGACGCGGCGGTGAGCGCTTCCATTTCGACGCCGGTCTGCGCCGTCGTGGCGGCGATGGCGCGAATCGCAATGCCCTGCGACTGCACTTCCATGCGCACATCGATCAACGAGAGTGGCAGAGGATGGCACATCGGAATCAGTTCAGCCGTGCGTTTCGCGGCCTGAATCCCCGCGATCCGCGCCACTTCCAGCGGATTGCCTTTGGGATTGTGCGGCAGCGCAGCCAGCGTCTCGGCGGATAAAGCCACGAACGCCGAGGCCTCCGCTTCGCGCCGCGTTGCAGCCTTGCCGCTGACGTCGACCATGCGCGCATCGCCCGCTTCATCGAAATGCGAAAGCTTGCCCATGCCTGTACAGACTACCGCGAGGGCGCGACATGGCACGAGCGGTGATTCATGGTGTAGCTTTTGTGGGTTGCTGAAGACCGTCCGCCGGAAGCGTAATGCCGGTGGAACATGTCCGGAACTTTTTGCTGAAGGCTGGGAGCGACACATGAGAGCAACAGCTCGTTTGCTGTGTTTGGCGATGATGTTTTGCGGCTGCGCGGCGCTTCGCGCGCAAAATGCCCCGACGCATGAAAATCCAAACTGGTGGAAGAACGCGGTGGTCTATGAGATTTATCCGCGCAGCTTCCAGGATTCGAACGGCGACGGCATTGGCGATCTGAACGGAATCACCTCGCGCCTGGACTACCTGCAAAAGCTCGGCGTCGACGCTGTGTGGCTCACGCCCATTTATCCCTCGCCGCAAGTCGATTTCGGCTACGACATCTCGAATTACGAAGCCATTGATCCGCAGTACGGCACCATGGCGGACTTCGACCGTCTGGTCGCCGAGGCGCACAAGCGGCACATGGGCATCATCATGGACATGGTGCTGAACCACACCTCCGACCAGCATCCCTGGTTTAAGGAGTCGGCCAGCTCGCGCAACAATCCGAAGGCGGATTGGTACGTGTGGCACGACCCGAAGATGGTCAACGGCAAGCCGGAGCCGCCGAACAACTGGGAGTCGGTCTTCGGCCACTCGGCATGGCAGTGGGATCCGGCGCGCAAGCAGTACTACTACCATCGCTTCTACATTCAGCAGCCCGATCTGAACTGGAACAATCCCGCGGTGCGCAAGGCAATGTTTGACGCGGTGCGCTTCTGGATCCAGCGCGGCGTCGTGGGCTTCCGCCTCGATGCGATTACGTCGCTCTTTGAGGACCCGCAGTTCCGCGACGAAGAATATGTGCGCGGGCCGGACGGCAAGCCACTGATCAACGCGTACGGCGATCCGGTGGTGAAGACGAATCTCACCGACGATCTGCCCGAGGTGCACGACGTCATCCGCGAGCTGCGGCGTGTCACCGACGAGACGAAGGGGCGCAAGGTGATCCTGATCGGCGAGACGTATCTGCGCGCGATCGACGACCTGCGCAAGTGGTACGGCGCCAACAACGACGAGCTGGACCTCCCCATGGACATGCAGGTGGGCTTCCCGCCCGCGGGCAATAACAAGCTGGACACGGATCGCTTCCGCGCGCGCATCAACGAGGCGGAGACGGACCTGGGCGGCAGAATCCCGCTGATCGTCTTCGACAACCATGACAATCCGCGCTGGGATCGCTACGTCAGCGATGACCACCGCGACGACGTCGGCCGCGTGATTGCGACGCTGCTTTTCGCGACGCGCGACACAGCGATGATGTACTACGGCGATGAGATCGGGATGAAGACGACTCCGCCGACGCGCAAGGAAGACGTGAAGGACCCGATCGGCATTACCGGCTGGCCGAAGGAGAAGGGCCGCGACGGCGAGCGCACTCCGATGCAGTGGGACGCGGGCAAGAACGCTGGCTTCTCGACGGCGGCGAAGACGTGGCTGCCGATTCCGCCGACCTACACGCAGGCGAATGTCGCTGCGGAAGAGAAGCAGCCCGACTCCATGCTCGCGTGGTACCGCAAGCTGATCGCGCTGAAGAAGACGGACCCTGCGCTGCACGACGGCGCGGAGACCATGCTCAATCCGACGGATCCGCACGTGCTGAGCTGGCTGCGCAAGGCGCCCAACGGCGAAGCCGTAGTGGTGGCGGTGAACATGACCGCGCAGCCGCAGACGGCCAGCTTCGATCTGAAGAAGGAAGGCGTCAGCCGCTTCCATGTGCGGACGCTGCTGAAGACGCCGGGCGCTCAGGATCCGTTGTCGCTGGATCTGGTGCAGCTGGGGCCATATGGGGTTTGGGTGGGGAAGGTGGAGTAGGGCGTTCCCGAACCTGCGACCGATGACAAACCATGAGCTATCGAGAATGAATGCAGAGGCAATCACCGCTCAACTGGACCACCTTGCCATTCACGTCAGGAATCTCCAGATCAGCACGGACTTTTATCTGAACGTACTTGGGCTGCAGATCTGCCCCGAACCATTCCAGGATGGGTTGCACATCTGGCTTCAAATTGGCGTGCATCAGCAGTTGCACCTGATCGGCGGTGCGCAAGAAACACATAGCGAGGATATGCAGGTCCACATGGCGTTTCGAGTGGGGTCGGTGGACCAATTTGTCAGCCGGCTCAGTGATCTGCACGTGACCTATGTGAACCAGAAAGGCGAAGCGGGACAGATCGCCATACGCCCGGATGGAGTGAAACAGGTGTATCTGCAGGATCCGGACGGCTATTGGATCGAAGTCAACGAGGCGCGATACTGAGAGCCGAGCTTGCGTTTGGGCGATTGGATATCAGAACTTACGTGGTTTCTGCCCCGGCATCAGCGCTGGTCCGCTCTTCCCGCCACGGGCAATGCCGGCACCCCGAACCGCAGCAGTACCCGCGCTTGCGGTGATAGGCCTCGGTGAAGACGACGTAAGGGCCATCGCGGTAGAAGTCCTCGCCCTCAATCAGCGGGCGCTGCTCCTGCGTGCGGGGCGGATCAGGCAAGAGCGCCGCCTTCCGCGAGTTCCGGTTCGAACGCGAACGCGCCCGCGACAGGCATTTCGACGACTGCCGATTGCGGCGGCGTTTCCGGCAGCGGCAGAGTGAGCGTATTGCCCGCGATCGAGGCCGGGCGCTCGCCGGGGATGATGATGCCGACCAGGTTCATGGGGTCTGCGGCGGCGATGGTCAGCGGCGGCATGTCGGCGAGCGTACGGCTGCGTGCCGCACGGAGCGAGTCGGCGGCTTCGGGAAGCGCAAACTGCTCGCCTCCAAATCCGGAGACGAAGCGGCCGCCGCGCACGACGCCGCGCGCCTCCAGCCGCCGGAACATGCCTACGAGTTCGCGCCACGCTGGAACCGTCGTTTCGCGAGCGAGCACGTCGCGCAGGACCACGCCATAGCGGCGCAGCAGCATGTGGCAGGCAGACTCAATCTGCGCGTCGCGGCGCACGGCAGCCTCTCCCGGCGTTTCGCCCGCAGGCTCGGCGGTGGCGATCATCGCCCAGCGTCCGGCAGCGTTGCGGGTCGCGGATTTCGGCCGAATCCCCAACGGAGCGGCAAAGGCGCGCTTGCGGCGCGGATCGATGAGCATGCGCAGGCTGTCGAATCCGTCGGCGGTCACGAGTCCGGCGGCAACCAGTTCCCAAAGCGCGCGATGCACATCCTCGGCAGGCGCGGCGCAAACGCGGATCAGATCCGCCGCAAACATCGCGCCGCGTTCCCCGAGAATGGAGCGCACGCGATTGGCGACCTCGCTGAGGCAGGCGGTGAGGTTCGTTTCGGGGATTTGTCGCCGCGACAGGCACAAATCCATCCACAGCGCCTCTTCGCGCAGGAAAAACGTAACCGGCGCCATGCTCGTGGGGACAACCCGACGTGGTCCTCCGCTGGCGGCATCGGCGAAGGCGGGATGCGGCGAAAGCCGTCCCCAGCCCACGGCTCCGGTGAGGCAGAGGGCGTCGAGCCAGCGCGGATCGTAGTTCGCCACGCGCTGCGGAAGGATCGACCGCTCCCACTCCGCGGCCGGAGCCTCAAAGCCTTCGAGTCCACGCAGAGCTTCGAGCAGGCCTTGTTCGCCGGTGAGCTGGCGCTGCTCCGCGAGGTGCTGCCAGTCGAGCAGCCACCGCATGTAGACGGCAGGCGTGACCGGCTCGATTTGTTTCCGCAGCGTGTGCAGCGTGCGCTTGTGAATGCGCTGCAGGATGCGGCGCTCGCACCACTCGACGTCATGGTCGGGCACCGGCGCCGCCTGCGGTTTGCCTTCAAACACCCCGCGCAGGATCACGCCCGTCGATTCCAGCTGCAGCATTTGCGGCCAGATTTGCGCAGCGGAGAGCCCGAGCCGCTCGGCGAGGCCCGCGGAGGTGACCGGGCCGAGGATTTGTAACCACCCCTGAAGAGTTTTCCTCAGGATTTCCTCATCGGTGCACAACTTTTCGGCTAAATCGCTGTACTGAGTGTCAAATTGCGCCAGCGGCCATATCTGACGCAGCCAGCCGACCCGCTCGGCGGCGCAGATATACACCCGCCCGTCGTTACGAATGCTCTGGATGCGCCGGTCGCGTTCGAGGCGGTTGGCAAAAGTCGGCCAGTCCCGAACCCGCGGATCGTCAAAAAACTCGGCGGGCACGACGGTCAGCGCGCAGAGCAGGTCGTGTAATTCGTGCTCATCGCGAATGTCCGGCCAGATCTGGTCGCAGACCTCAGCAATTGCCTCGGGCGAGAGCCTTCCAGCCTCGCCGAGCATGGAATCCGGCAGCACGCCACGCATCTGCACGGCGCGCGCGCGACGCTCCTCGAGGCCGGCGTCGTCGAGAAAGGCGTATGGGTTCGCGTTCAGCAGCTCGTGAGCGAAGGCGGAAGGCGTGGTGGTGTCCACGGCGACGCAGCGGATGCGGCCATCGTGCATAGCGGCCAGCACGCGCTTCAGACCGTCGAGGTCCATGGCCTCGCCGAGCACGTCGCGCATCACTTCCTTCACCAGCGGGTGGTCGGGGATCTGGATGTCGCCCTCAATGTTCTCGAAGCACGCGGCGGCCTGCGGGAAAACACTGGCGAGCAGGTCGTCGGAGCGGATGCGCTGGATTTGCGGCGCGACCTTCTTTCCCTTTTGGAACCGCAGCAGTTGCAAACTGCGGGACGCATCCCAGCGCCACCGCGTTTTAAAGATGGGCGAGGCGAGCGAGGCCTGCTCCAGCAGTTCCGTCACGGTTTCCGTCGTGAGGAACTGGAAGACGTCGCTCAGAGGAAAGCTGTGCTGTTCGGCGAGGCAGATGTTCAGGCCATTGTCGGTCGCCGCCGCCTGCAGCTCGAAGTTGAATCCGCGGCAGAAGCGCTTGCGCAACGCGAGTCCCCAGGCCTTGTTGATGCGGCCGCCGAAAGGCGCGTGCAGGATGAGCTGCATCCCTCCGCCTTCATCGAAGAAGCGTTCTGCAACAATGGTTGTTACAGATGGCACCGTTCCCAGCACCGCCCGCCCGGCCGCAATGTAGCTGATGAGCTGAATGGCTCCGGCATCGTCCACGCCGCATTCGGATTTGAGGAACGCGCCAGCTTCGGCGACCTCGGGCATCGCCTGCGTCACATAACCGGGCAGCACGTTGCGCGTGCGGCGGTCGATCTCCTCCCGCAATTCGGCGACAAATTCCGACAGCTCGCGCGAGCGCTGCGGCGCCTCGCCGAACCAGAACGGCAGCGTCGGCGGCTCGCCGTGCGCATCTTCCACGAGCACCTGACCGGCAGCCTCAATGCGCTGGATGCGCCAGCTGGCATTGCCGAGCTGCACAACATCGCCAGGCGAAGAATCGACAGCGAAGTGCTCGTCCAGCGTGGCGATTTGTATGCCCTCCGGCTGCAAAATCACCGGAAAGATCGCGGTGTCGGGGATCGCGCCGCCGTTCGTAATCGCCGTGGTGCGCGCTCCGCGGCGCGCCTGAATCCGCCCCTGCACCCCATCGCGCAGCAGATACGCGCCGTACCGGCCGCGGCTCGACTCGATGCCTTCGGTGAGCAGGCGGAGCGCTTCGTCGAACTGCTCCCACTGGATATTGCGATAGGGATACGCCCGCCGCAACACGTCAAACAACGCCCGCTCTTCCCAGGGCTCCGCCGCGCATGCCGCGACGATCTGCTGCATGAGCACATCGAAGGGCTGCTCCGGCACCTCCAGGCGATCGAGTACGCCGGCCCGCATGGCGCGGATGAGCGCCGCCTGTTCGACGAGATCGTCGCGGGTGAGCGCGAAAAACCGCCCTTTGGGGATTGCGCCGCGCCAGTGCCCCGCGCGCCCCACGCGCTGCATACCGACCGAAATCGACCGCGGCGACTGGATTTGGCAGACGAGATCGACGGTACCGATGTCGATGCCCAGCTCGAGCGAAGCCGTCGCGATGAGCACGCGGATTTCGCCCTGCTTCAGTCGGCGTTCCGATTCGAGCCGCAGCTTGCGCGAGAGGCTGCCGTGGTGGCAGGCGACGTCTTCCGCGCCCAGGCGTTCGCCGAGCTGAAAGGCCAGCCGCTCGGCCATCCGGCGCGTGTTGACGAAGACCAGCGTGGAGCGGTGCTCGAGCACCAGCTCCGCGAGCCGGGTGTAGACGCCTTCCCAAATCGACGTAGTGGCAACAGAGCCCAGTTCGTCGTCGGGAACTTCGATGGCAAGGTCGAGGGTGCGGCGCTGTCCCGCCTGCACGATGCTCACCGGATCGCCACACGTGCCGCGCAGGAAATCGGCGACCAGCTCGATCGGGTTCTGTGTCGCAGACAATCCGATTCGTAACGGTCGCGGATGCAAAAGCAGACTGCCTCCCGCCATGAGCCTGTTTCGCCCGGTGACCAGAGCGTCGAGGCGTTCGAGCGTAAGCGCCAGGTGTGAGCCGCGCTTGTCGTCGGCCATCGCGTGGATCTCGTCGACGATGACCGTGTGTACGCGGCGCAGATGCTCGCGGCTCTGCTGCGCTGTGAGCAGGATGTACAGCGACTCCGGCGTGGTGACGAGGATGTGCGGCGGCGTCTTCAGCATCGCGCGGCGTTCCGCGGCAGGAGTGTCGCCGGTGCGCACGGCGGCGCGAATCGGCGGGCAGAGATAGCCGCGTTCGAGCGCCAGCGCCTGGATTTCCCGCAGCGGCGTCTCCAGGTTCTTCTGGACGTCATTGGAGAGCGCCTTGAGCGGCGACACATACACGACTTCCGTCTCGCAGCCGAGGCGGCCGTCGATTGCTTTCCGGATCAGGCCGTCGATGCAGATCAGAAAAGCCGCCAGGGTTTTGCCGGAGCCAGTTGGCGCCGAGATCAGCACGGGCTTACCCGCGTGGATCAGCGGCCAGCCCTGCTCCTGCGGCTCGGTCGGCGTGCCGAAGCGGCGCAAGAACCACTCCTGCACCAGCGGGTGCGCCCACGCGAGGGAGTCAGGAACAGGCAATCCAGGAGGAATCTCCGGGACTGGGGTCGCCGGGGAAAGCATCCTCCGATTCTAACGCGGATTTTCGGTTTGTCTTCGCCTCTTCAGCCGTTCACGCTGACGTTTCCCGGCCACCGCCTGGCTGAGGAATGGCTCTTCAGCCGAACGCTCTCGGCGGAAGCCTCCTCCAGCCAGCTCTCGCCTTCTCCGAGCGGCTTCACCTGGTCGCGCAGCCCGGCGCGGGCGGCTCCAACCAGCAGCCGCGGTAGCGGTTCGTGCATCGGCTCGCGTCCCAGGCGGAAAGTGTTGTAGTGCATCGGGATCATCACCCGCGCTCCCAGATCGCGAAACGCCTGCAGCGCGTCTTCGGGGCTGGTGTGCACGGTGCGGTAGCTGTCAGGAAAATAAGCGCCGATCGGCAGCAGCGCGATTTCCGGATGCAGCCGCCGCCCAATCTCCGCGAAGCCGTTGAAGTATGCCGTATCGCCGGAGTGGTAGATGACCGGTGCGCCTTCCGCATGGATCGCATAGCCGCCGAACCCACGATGCGTGTCGTGGAAGAGACGCGCGCCCCAATGTTTGGCAGGCGTCGCTGTAATGATGAATCCGGAGTCGAGCTGTTTGGATTGCCACCAGCCCAGCGTCTCGACGCGGCGAAAGCCCAGCGTGCGAACCAGGTCTTCTACTCCCGGAGGCACAATCGCGATGGGCGCGGGCAGACCGCGATGCCGCATGGCCCGCGTGATCGCCCGCAGCGACGGACGGTTCAGGTGATCCATGTGAGCGTGCGTCAGCAGCACGGCATCAATCGGGGGCAGGTCGCGGAGGCGAACGCCGGGGTAGCGCTGGCGGCGCAGAAGAATCAGCCGCGTCGCGAACACCGGATCGATGAGCAGAGCTTTTCCGCCGGTCTGAATGAGAAAGGACGAGTGCCCGATGAAGGTGATGGCGCTGCTGCCCTGGCTCACCGACGGCGGAAGCTGGTGCTTGCCCTCGATGGGGTTCGCGTGACTCTCACGCACGAGCTTCCACAGGCTACGGAGTTTTTTCATCGACAACGGTACGGCCCTCTTTGCTTTACGCTTTCCTGATAGACGCATAAACCCACCTCTTTGGATGTTGGTGCGGCGCAAACGATCTATTGAGGCGGAGATTGGCAGGCGCACCGAGCGGGGTTGCCGCGCCGATGCGCCGTGTGGCAGAGTGGATGCTCCATGGCTATGGGTGAGCTTCCAAAGTCGTTTAGCGCACAGTTGCAGAAGAGTCCGGCGAAGGGCGGCTGGACTTTTGTAGTTTGGCCTGAGTCGGTCACGTTTTTTGGAACGCGCGGGCTGGTCAAGATCCGCGGCACCGTCGACGGAGTTCCCTTCCGCAGCTCGTTCATGGCGCTTGGCGACGGACGGCACAAGCTGCCGGTGAAGGCGGAGTTGCTCAAGCAGATCGGGAAGAGCGCTGGAGATACGGTGCGGATCGTCCTTGAGGAGCGCCTCTGAAGAGAGCGCCCAGACCACCGCGCTGAGCGCACACCGAAGCAGCGGCGGCCGGTTTCGCCCACGACGCATGCTCTCAGTTATAGTGCTTACGCAATTCACTCCCCCGTGAGAAAGACCTGAATTTCCCGAGGTGAACCCATCCATGCACCTGACTCGTTCTGCGTTCGCGCTGCTCTGCTTGCCCGCAACCCTCCTGCTCGCCCAGACTTCCCCCGCTTCGCCCGTCACGGTGGTCCACTGCCCGCGGCTCTTCGACAGCACGGCGGGCAAGATGCTGGGGCCGTCGACAGTTTTTATCAACGGCGACAAGTTTGAGAAGGTCGAATCGGGAACGCAAAGCGCCGAAGGCGCAACGGTCATCGACATGGGCAGCGACGCGACCTGCCTGCCTGGGCTGATCGACGATCACGTGCACCTCGACGATCAGTTCGGCAAGAACACCTACCAGGAGCAGGCGCACCTGAACTTCGCCAATAACGTGCTGCGCTCCACGCTTTACGCGCGGCGCACTCTGATGGCCGGCTTCACGACCGTCCGCAACGTCGGCGATTCGAATTACGATACCGTCTCTCTGCGCCAGGAGATCGCTGCCGGCAACGTGATCGGGCCGCGCATCTACACAGCCGGTCCGGCGATCAGCACTACGGGCGGCCACGCGGACCACACCAACGGCCTCAGTCTCGAATACCAGGGCGATCCAGGACCGCTGCAGTCCATCTTCAATGGCCCCGACGAAGCGCGCAAAGTGGTGCGCCTGCACTACAAGAACGGCGCGGACCTGATCAAGGCCATGCCCTCTGGCGGCGTCATGGATCTGGGCACGAACGGCTCCGCTCCGCAGATGAGCGAAGACGAGATTCGCGCGCTCGTGGAGACGGCGCACGACTATGGCATGAAGGTCGCCGTGCACGCGCACGGCGCGGAGGCGATCCGGCGCTCAGTCATCGCCGGCGTCGATTCGGTCGAGCACGGCACCTTTATGGACGACCAGGATATCGCCCTGATGAAGCAGCACGGCACCTTCTACTGTCCGACGGTTTACACCGGGCAGTTTGTCGCCGAGCAGGCAAAGAAGGGTGAATATCCGCCGACCGTGGCGGCGAAGGCGCTGACGGTCGGGCCGCAGATCATGAAGACGGTCACGCGCGCGTACAAGGGCGGCGTGAAGTTCGCCTACGGCACTGATGCAGGCGTCTATCCGCACGGGCAGAACTGGGAGGACTTCATCTACCTCGTGAAGGCCGGCCTGCCGCCTGCGTATACGCTGCAGATGGCGACCGTCAACGCGGCGCAGTTGCTCGGGCACGACGACACGCTGGGCAGCGTCGCTCCGGGAAAATTTGCTGACCTTGTCGCCGTCCCCGGCAATCCGCTGGATGACATCAGCGTCATGAGCAAAGTCAACTTCGTCATGAAGGCCGGCGTGGTTTACAAGCGCGACGGCAAAGAAGTGCTCCAGGGAGACTAGTCTCCGCAGCAAACGAAGCAAGGAGCTTCAGGGATGATGATCGTCCGTTCTGCACTCGCGCTCGCCGGCGTTTGCCTCGCGCTCGGCGCTGCCGCCCAGATGCCCGCGCCACAAGACCCTAACCTCCCGCCGGACAAGTACATCTGGCTCGAGGAGAACAGCCCGCGCACCATGGACTGGGTAAAGGCTGAAGACGCGCGCACCGCGAAGGTCATGGAAGCCGATCCGCGCTTTGCGCAGTACAGCGAAGAAGCGCTCAAAGTGCTCGAAGATCCCAACCGGCTGCCCCTGCCCGACCTGCGCGGCGGCCAGGTCTACAACTTCTGGCAGGACCGCAACAATGTGCGCGGCATCCTGCGCCGCACCTCTCCTCAGGACTTCAGCAGCGCCAATCCGCACTGGCAAACCGTCCTCGACATCGATGCGCTCGGCAAACAGGAAAACAAAAGCTGGGTCCTGCACGGGATGAACTGCCTCTATCCTGGCGACCGCTACTGCATGCTGGCGCTCTCTGTCGGCGGCGAAGACGCTTCGACCGATCGCGAGTTCGACCTCGAGTCCGGCAAGTTTGTCGACAGCGGATTTGTCTCGCCGCACAGCAAGCAGAATGCCGCATGGGAAGACAGGGACACGCTGCTGGTGGCGCGCGACTGGGGCCCGGGCACGATGACGAACTCCAGCTATCCATTCGTCATCAAGGAGTGGAAGCGCGGCACGCCGCTGGATACCGCGAAGGAAATCTTTCGCGGCGAACCGGACGACATTGAAGTGGGTCCGGCGGTGCTCCACGATGCCGAGGGCGACCATCTGACCGTGCTGCTGCGCAGGGTGAGTTTCTTCGAGACGCGCTACTGGGTCAGGACGCCGGATGGCCTGAAAGAGCTGGCGCTGCCGAAGAAGTCCGATCTGGCCGGCTTACTCGCCGGGCGTCTTCTCGTCCAGCTCCACGAGGACTGGACGCCGGCGCCGGGAGGCCCGTCCTTCGCGCAGGGATCGCTGGTCTCCGTGCCGCTCCAGCAGGTGCTCCGGGATCCGGCGCACCTCAGCCCGTCGGTAGTGTTCGCGCCTACAGCCGACGAGTTCCTCAGCGAGACCGCGACCACCAAATCGCGATTGATCGTGACGACGCTGAAGCATGTCCTGGGCCGCGCTTACGTCTACACTCCCACTGGAAAGGACGGCTGGACGAAGAAGCCGTTCGACGTGCCGGACAACAGCACCATCGCGATCGCCACCGCCAGCAACACGAGCGACCAGTTCTATCTGCATGTCGCCAGCTTCCTCACGCCGCCCTCCCTGCTGCAGGGCGACGCGGCCACAGGCGAGCTCAGGCCGTCTCGCAGCCAGCCCCCCCTTTTCGATGCCGCGCAGGATACGGTCGAGCAGCTCTACGCCACCTCGAAGGACGGAACGAAAGTCCCGTATTTTGTCGTCCACCGCAAAAACATGCAGCTGAACGGTGAGAATCCCACCCTGCTCAACGCGTACGGTGGATTTGAGGTCGCGATGACGCCCTCCTATTCCGCCGTCCTCGGCAAGCTGTGGCTGGAGAAGGGCGGTGTGTTCGTCCTGGCGAACATCCGCGGCGGCGGCGAGTTCGGCCCGGCGTGGCACGAGGCGGGGCTGAAGACGCATCGTCAGCGCATCTACGACGACTTCGCCGCGGTCGCGCAGGACCTCATCGCCCGCAAAATTACCTCGACGCGTCACCTCGGCATCATGGGCGGCAGCAACGGCGGCCTGCTCATGGGCGTGGAGATGACGCAGCATCCCGAGTTGTGGAACGCGATCGTCATCCAGGTGCCGCTGCTCGATATGCTGCGCTACGAGCACATCGCCGCCGGGGCCAGCTGGGTCGGCGAGTACGGATCGGTGAGCGTGCCGGCGGAGCGGGCCTTCCTCGAGAAGATTTCTCCCTACAACCAGCTCAAACCGGACGTGAAGTATCCCGAACCGTTCATCTTTACGACCACACGCGACGACCGCGTCGGCCCGCAGGCGGCGCGCAAGTTCGCCGCCAAGATGGAGGAGTATCACGAGCCGTTTCTCTACGACGAGATCGTCGAGGGCGGCCACGGCGCCGGCGCCGATCTGAAGCAGGACGCGCACACCTGGGCGGAGACTTATGTCTATCTGGCGGAGAAGCTGATGTGAGCACCACCGTGGCGACGAGCGCAAACCGAAAACGCCCGATTGGCATCACGCTGCTGGCCGGCATCCTTCTCTGGATTGGCTGCGGCGGAACCCTATTCTTCCCATTCATCGCACGCTCGGGCGGAGTTGCGTATGGCATTGAGGCGTTATTTGGTAGTTCTCTCTCCGAACGTTGGCTCAACTTCGATATCTGGGCAGCCGCCACAATTACATGGCTTCTCTACGTTGCATACGCGGTGATCGGCTTCGGTCTGT
Organism: Acidobacteriaceae bacterium; assembly: GCA_035933815.1. Lineage (GTDB taxonomy): Bacteria > Acidobacteriota > Terriglobia > Terriglobales > Acidobacteriaceae > Palsa-343. The sequence continues at coordinate 18,796 of DASYYN010000002.1, read as the reverse complement.
GGAAGCTGCGGAACTGGGCACGGCGCAGCGTCATGGTCCTCTGTGCACTGATGCCCGTCGCGGGCGTCGCCAGTGCATGGTCCTTTCGGGCGGATTCCTTGTTGTCAGCAGGCACGCTGCTATGGTCCATCACGCCCATGGCCTGGATGTTCTGGTATTTCAAGCGTCCGGGAGTTCAGTTCGCGTTTGGCAACTATTCAGCCGAAGCAGGCCCGCCGCCGCAGCTATCCCGTGGAAAACGAGTTGTCGTGGCTCTCGCAGTTGTCGCAAGCACAGCCGGGCTGTTTATCTTGCTTCTCCTGTTTGGCATTGAGAACCAGATGCGCCGGACGGGCGCATATCAAATGGCCGTGAAGCAGGCCCAAGCCTCCCCATGTGCGAGAGCAATGATGGGCGACTCCTTAATGCCGGGCTGGTTTGCGACAGGTGAATGGAGCGAAGGGTCAACCGAAGGAACTGCGGACCTCAGTATCCCCATGCGCGGATCAAAAGGAAAGGGCGTGCTCGATGTCTCTGCAAAGAAGCAAAACGGCGTATGGATGATCACTTCGCTGATCCTTTCCAACAAAAAAGGGCAGGCGAACCTCACGACTCTCGGCGCTCCTTGCAAGCCGTGACGCCGTCGCATGTGCATTTGGCGGAGAAGCTGATGTGAGGAGCGTTCAGCCCAGGATGCTTCGCCCGATCTCCACCCACCATGCGGGTACGCCGCGATAGAGACGATGATCGGGGATCGCAGCCAGGCGACTCAGCGGCAAAGTTCCATATCCCAGACAGCGTTTGAACCAAGATACTGCACCAGATCTGCCATGATGCACCATATTCGAACTTGGTGCCATGGCTTTGTACTTGGTGTATCATCCGGATATGAGAACCAACGTCAATCTTGATGAGGATGTCCATCAGATTGCTTCGATCTATGCTTCCGCCCGGGGGATCACACTCGGAGCCGCCATCAGCGAACTAATCCGGAAAGCGGAAAGTCAACCCGAACGACCCGACATCAGGCGGTCTCCCAATGGCCTGCCCTGTTTTCCTCCTTCCGGCCTGGTTTTGACTCCCGAGATGGTGAAAGAGGCGGAGAGTGAGATCGACTAGCCCGCGTTATCTGCTGGATCTCAATGCCCTCATCTCTCTGGCAGACCCGGACTCAATCCATTACAAGGCGATGCAACGATGGTTCGATTCCTCGGGCAAACACGACTGGGGAGTCTGTCCTTTGACCGAATCCGGATTTGTGCGCGTGACCACCAATCCGAAATACGGTGGCGCGACGCGCACCGTCGCCCAGGCCACCGCGGTGCTGGCCGCCTTCTCGAAGGTGAAAGGTTATCGATACTGGCCGCTGCAACACAGCTGGGCAGAACTTACAGCCGCATTTGCAACTCGTATCAAGGGGCACCAGCAAGTCACCGATGCGTATCTGCTGGGCATGGCGATTCGAGAGAACGGCGTTCTCGTCACCTTCGATACATCGATTGCTTACCTGGCCGGGAATGACTTCGGCCGCAACCTGCAAATTCTGGGCACATGATCGGGACGCGAAGGAGCGGAAGCAGGAGGCCTCAGCCTTGCGGCGGAATCAAATCCGTCTTTGGGTGCTCAGGCAAAACGAGAGGCGGTCGAGGCCGCTGGTTGAAATCGAAGTCATTCGCCAGGTCGCCGAGTTGCGGAGCCGTCTCGCGCACGGTGGGTCGTGGATCCGGCCGGCCATCGGTCTTCGGGTCGAGCCGCGCTCCGTTCAGAAAATCGTCTTCGATGAACTTCAGATACGCGTCGAAACTGAGCACCTGCTTGTCGACCATGGCCTTCTTCGCGTAGGGCGAGATCACCAGTGAAGGCACGCGCAGGCCGTAGCCATTTTTATCCACCTTCGGCGGCACAACGTGATCGTAGAAGCCGCCCCAGTCGTCCCACGCCAGGAAAATCGCGCAATCGTTCCAGTTCGGCCCCTGCATCACCGCGTTGATCAGCCGCGTCACGAACGTTTGTCCGTCGCTGACTTTGGCCGGGGGATGTTCGCTCACGTCACCCGAAGGAACAATCCAGACGACCGCCGGCAGGGTTCCTTTGCGTGCCTGCTCATAGAAATCCTCGATCGGCTGAATGCGATCCAGTTCCCCATCGTCCCTGACCGTATCGAAATACGGCAACGGATTCCAGATGCCTGGCGTCCGGGCATTCTGCTTCACCGGAGGACAGTTCTTTTCAGTGTCGTCTTCGCAATCCGGCTCCGTTCCTTTCACCACGTAATAGCCCCAGCTCACATGGTTTTTGTGCAGCAGATACGTGAGGTCGGTCCAGGCGTAGATGGGGTGAGTGCCGGAAGGCCCATTTCGTTCCTCTCCGCCGAACACAGCCGCACTGCGCCCCTCGAAATCCGGAGGCATTCCCGGCGCCTGCAGCGCGTTCGTGCACTTCTCCGGTTGGTTATGTTGTGTGCAGTAAGCGGACCAGGCGGAGACCTGGAACAGATGCGCGGGCAGGCTCCATGACGCGTTCGGTTCAAACATGTGGTCATGCAGCACAAAGTTGCGAGCATAGGCCCAGTAGTTCGGGATGTCCTGCTCGTCGTGATAACCCATCACGTCGTGAGGGGCCGAGGGTGCGCAGACCGCGCTTGCTCCAGCGAGACAGCCGCGGCGGCCATTCTCAGCCGCTGCGATAAATCCCTGCATCTTGCCGCCGTTAGTAATGTCGGCAGCAGCTTTTTGTCCATGCGGTCCGCCACCGTTGACGTCATGCGCGTCGTGGTACGGCTTCACACACCCGCCGCTCCGCGGGTCGGGATCGCAGACGGCAGGAACGCCGTCGCGCATCGGGAACCCTTCTGCGCCCGGAAATGTGCCGAAATAGCTGTCGAAGGAGCGATTCTCCTGCATGATCATGATCACGTGCCTGATCTTGTGAATGCCGGAGGCGGACGATCGCTTCGCCTGCGCGAAGACGGCAGGGGCTGAGAGCAGAGCGAGAGCCACGAACATCGCTGGCCGTCGGCACAAAAAAGAACGTCTGGATTGGCTCACGATTTGTATCTCCTCTCGATAACGCGCAACGAGCGCGCGTCACACAACCCTGAACTTGATCAGCAGACGACCCTGAACTTGATCACCAGACGACCCTGACCTTGATCAGCAGGCGACCCTGAGCTGATCATTCACGACCCTGAACCCGTCACAGAAGGCCCTCTCCGAAGTCACTCGGCTGCAATCATCTGCCCCCTTCAGAACCGCGAAGTGATCAAAAGACGAGGCCCATTTTCGAGCGGTCGCCGGCGCGCTGCTCACCGCAGTCCCACCAACCCCCTCACCGACTCGATCAGCTTCTGCGGGTCGTAGCCAATGCCGTCCTTGAATACCGTGTCGACCTTCTCGACGTCAGCGATGTTCTTTGCCGGATTGCCGTCGATCAGCACCAGGTCGGCATCTTTCCCCGGTGCGATGGTGCCGATGTGCGCATCCTCGCCGAGCCACTTCGCGGCATTGTCGGTCGCAATCTGGATCGCCTGCTCCGGCGTGAAGCCCGCCTCGACCAGCAGTTCCAGGTTCCGCTGATCGCCGAAGCCGGGCAGCACGCCGCCGTATCCGGTGGGATCGCAGCCCGCCATGAGCAGCCCGCCCTGTTTCGCGAAGTCATGCTCGAACTGCATTTCCATCTGCAGCAGCCGCGTGGAGATCGCCTCCGACGGCGCTTCCGCCGCGCGCGTGGCGATGACGGCACGCGTGGTGACAAAGCTGCCCCACGCATCGGGCAGCAGGCTCTCGCGGACCCGCATCTCCTGGCTCATCGGCGGGCGGTTGGGCGCGAAGCTCTCGAAGATAGCCAGCGTCGAGGTGACGGCAACGTGGTGCGCGATCAGGTCGTGAATCGTGCCCTGGATCTGCGGCCCTTCCACGTCCATCTTCGCCAGCTCAGCCTGTGGCGGATGCTGGCCCGGACACACGCCTTCCTTCTTGCCGGAGTAGAACTCGGTGTCAACCACGAGTCCGTGCTCGAGGTTGTCGATGCCGAGCGAAGCGGCCTCGTTGAATCCAACGGCGCAGAGATGGCCCGTAACCTTCAGGCCCTTCGCATGCGCCGCGTCGATCGCGGCCTTCAGTTCCTCGGGCGTCGCGTGCATGTATCCCTTGAACGAGGTCATGCCCTCGCCCGCCCAGTAGTTGACGAGATTGGCTGCGTCGTCTGGTCCGGTGAGGGTGTGCAGCTGCGGGCCGATGGCAGGTGAGCCTTCGAGGTACGGGCCGGTCAGGAAGAGCTTCGGCCCGGGCATCTTCCCGGAGTCGATGAGCTGCTTGATCGAGATGTCCGTGTAAGGCTCAAGGCTTCCGGCAGTGCGCGCCGTCGTTACGCCTCCGGCAAGGTACAGACGCGGTGCGGAGTCGGCCATCTCTCCGTAGAGAGGCAGCAGGCCGGGTCCGCCGTCGGGCAGCGGATAGAAGAGGTGCTCGTGCATGCCGACGAAACCAGGGATGAGGGTTTTGCCGATGCCGTCGATGACCTTGGCGCCGCCGGGCACGATCTGTTCCGCGCCGGACTGCGCGACTGACTCAATTCGGCCGTGCTGAACGATGACGGTCTGATCCTCTTTCGCCGCAGCTCCCGTCCCGTCAATCACGCGTACATGCTCGAGCACGACAGCGGACGCGTCCACCTTCACAAACGGCTGCAGCGCCTTCGGAACCTGCTGATTGTTCTGCGCGAAACCTGCTCCACAACTCACTGCGCTCAGGACTGCCACCGCACTCCAACGCCGCATCAGTTTCCCCCAAATGGAAATCGCAGAATTGCGAGAATCCACTATCGAGGCGCGGAGCAAAGCGCGTCAAGGCGCGGTCGGTGGCGCGTTCGGGTCGGGGGGAGGATAGACGGCCTTCATCCAGGCAGCTCCGAGGCCTGAGTACATCTGCTTCGCGATCGCGTACTCGCTCACGGCGCGATCGCGCTGACGATTCGCGGCGTATACGGCGGTCAGCATTTCATGTCCGTAGAGCCAGCCGGGATCGAGCGCGACACTCTGCTCGGCCTGTTGCACGGCGTCCTGCGTCCTGCCGCGACGCAGGAGCGCCTCCGCGGTGATCATCGCATTCAGCGCGGCCAGCGGCTTCACGTCGAACGTGCCGTCGTACTCGAGAATCTCGCTCGCGATCACGCGCGTGGGGCGGATCCCGATGAACTCCCGGAAGGGGCTCTGGCTTGTCGGTCCCCAGAAGGCACCGGCGATCTCTTCCGAGCTGATAAAGACGGGCCCTTGCATCCGCTCCGGGATCGGCGCTTCCGGATTGCCACCAAACATGTCGAAGGTGGTCGGCAGGCGCTTGCAGGGAATCTGGAAATGCGCAGCATCCTGCGGCGAGAAAAACCCCAGCCAGCACTCCGTCACGCCGCGCCGCGCGATTTCCGCGTGCAGCGCCTTCAGTCCGCCGCCCCAGCCCACGTTCGAGTCGGAGAGCACGCGCCACGTGCCGTTCACGCCCCCAAAGGCCTCGTTGGAATATGGCAAATAATTGGGGAAAGCCCACGCTGACGACGCAGCGTGCATCGCCAGTAGCACGACGACCGCTCCGCGCCACACACGCGACTGCCGCAGCAGCATCGTGGCCCCTGCCGCGGCCAGCAGGATCAGAAACGGCATGGACGGCATCACATGGCGCAGCCCAATGTTCAGCTTCGACGTCATCGCCCCGCCGAAGTACGCGATCGCAGGAATGAGCACGAACAGCAATTCGCGCCGATGCTCGCTCTTCCAGAGCGCAGGCGCGAGCGGCGCCAGCAGGAGGAGCAGCAGAAATCCGATCGTCGATTTGATCAGGAACGCCGAAGGGAAATAGAACCAGCGGCCATTCGGATACACCTTGCCGAAGAGGTACATCTCGCGTCCTTCCCGGCTCAGCATGGTGATATCGGTGAAGCCGTAGAGGTACGCTTCGGGCAGCAGGTGGTGCCGTTCGGCAAAGCCGATGGCGCGGGCCTCGATGGGATAATGCAGCTGCGCCAGGTACGCGGCTGTCGAAGGCGTGATCTGCGCTCCTCCAGGCCGGGCGGCGTAACGGAATCCATAGGAAGCCCAGAGGATGGTGATAGACAGAGCCGCGACGGCAATCATCGCGCCGCAGAGCCGCACAGCGCGGCGCAGACGCGGTTCGCTGCCGGGAAGCGCCACCTCGGCGACACACAGCAGCGCCAGCATGGGAAAGAGCAGGATGGCCGAGTGCTTGCTCGCCAGCGCCAGACCCGCCGCCACTCCGCAGAGCGCAAGCCGCAGCCACGACGGTCGCCGCACGAAGCGGTAAAACGCGTAGACCGTTGCGAAGATAAAGCACGTCGCGCCCACATCAGTCCCGAGCAGAGGAGAGTGGGCGAGGAAGAGCGGATCGAAGACGAACAGGAAGAGCGCCAACAGGGCCGCGGCGTCGCCAAACATTTCACGGCCGGCAAAAACCAGGAGAATCGCCAGCAAAAATCCGAGGCCCGCCGCGACGCTGCGCGCCTGCCCCAGCATCGTGTCGGCGCGAGGATCGGCCATCAGCCGCACACCTCCCATCACTGAATCAACGCGGAAGTGGATATTCGTCGGCGGCGGATAGGCCGGCTTGTCTGCCAGCAGCGGCAGAGTGAACAGCAGCTTGATCAGCGGAGGATGCTCCGGATTGATGCCGAAGTCGCCATGCAGCCAGTAGCTGTACCCGGCATAGAGGTGCGCGGGCTCATCGAACGTCTGCGACTCCGTCCGCGCCGAGAGGAACATCTCCAGGCCGAAGATCAGCAAGAGCACGATCGCCACGGGAGCGAAGAATTTCTGCGCCCGGCCGACGGGGCGCGCTACTTCGACAGGAATCGTCACGGAAGACACGGATCACCTCACGAGGTCTTGTCCTGAATCAGCGGGTGAGCGGAGCCGGAGAGATGGAATTCCCGCCGCGAGCAGAAAGAGGAGATGGGAAGCCACTTTACCTGGAGAATGTGCGAGCTGCAACGATTTTCCTGCGGTGTTTCGACCAGACGATGACTCCCTTACACTCGGAGTAGCTGCATGCCCGAGCTCCCCGAAGTCGAGACCATCGCCAACGGAGTCAACCGCCGTGTGCGCGGCGACACGATCGTCTCCGCCTGGTTCTCCTCGCACAAAGAGCCGTTCAAAACGCCGCCCGACGAGATGGCCAGAGCGCTCCCCGGCACGCGTATCGCCGGCGTACACCGAGTCGGCAAGCACATCGTCATGGATCTGGAGCCCAGGCGAGGCGAGCAGACGCAGATGCTCGTCCACCTCGGCATGACCGGCAAGCTGCTGGTCAGCGCGGCCAACGCTCCCGTCGAGCGGCACACGCACGCGGTACTTGGGCTCGGCTCCGGCCGGGAGCTGCGGTTCGTCGATCCGCGGCGGTTCGGGCGACTGGCGTTACTCGAGGTGCCGTTCACCGGTCCGGGGAGCGAGCCGCTGACCATCTCGAAGCCCGCGTTCGCTGCCCTGTTTCGCGGGCGCAAGCTCTCCATCAAGGCAGCGCTGCTGAACCAGCGCTTGCTGCACGGAGTGGGCAACATCTATGCCGACGAGAGCCTCTTCCGGGCGGGCATCCGGCCGACGCGGATCGCCGGGCGGCTGAGCCGCGAGCGGCTCGACCGGCTGCACGGCGCGCTGCGAACCGTGCTCAAGGCGGCGATCCGGGCCGGTGGCTCCTCGGTCTCGAACTACGTCGACGCCGATGGCGTGGCGGGGTTCTTTCAGGTCCAGCACCGCGTCTACATGCGCACCGGCGAACCCTGTCTCACCTGCGGCGCTCCGATCCGCCGGACCGTGCTGGCCGGCCGCGGTACCCACTACTGTCCCCGGTGCCAGAGCTAAAGCACTTTTATGGATTTCCGGAACCGTCAAGCTGCCACTCTACGGGAATCGGAAGGCCCGGCACCTGCCACTTGCGCGTAAAGCGCTGAATCCATTGCATCGGGCAAACGGCATGAGGATTGCACTTTAGGAGGTCGCCAGCGACGTATCAGACCTCGAATACGAGGTCCGTCATAGTAAGAGGTTCCGGTCGAAGAGAGCAGATCCAGCAGAGATTCTGACCCGGCCGGAATACCAAAGTCCCGATGCTCCATCGATGACACGGGCGACTTCAGGGAGGCCAGTGACTGGCCGTCACGCGGAAAAGCCATCCTTCGGGATGGCTTTTCTGTTGCCCCAACCGCTCCTCTCCCACCAAAGTTGCATCGCCCAGGCCCGGAACCGCATCCGATAACTTGTCAAGCCGTGCCTCTCGGGGTACTATGAGTTTTACCTGTCGAGCGGCTGATGCCATGCTGGATTCGGCGAGGCTCGCCGCCACTCACGAGAGTCAGTGATATAGCCCAGGGTTAGCGCCGGTCAGAGACGCGCAGCCCGGTGCAAAGGTTGAATCCGGGATCAGTGGGCAACTTGAGTTACGGTCCGTTGATCCGCGTGTCGTACGGTTGCGATTCCTTGTCGAGCTTCTCTGGGGCCGGAAGGTCCGGTGGAAAGCAGACGGCGCGTCCATGACGGCACAACAACAACATTCCGGTCGCTCCCTCCGGAGCTGGGCCGGACCAGACCGTTTCCTCTGTATCTGAATCCGGAGCATTGCGCGGCCACCCCCACAGCCGCAGCCCATCCGAACCAGGCACGAGTGGAACCGGACGATGAACAGAGAGCCAATCGCACAGGAAGTGCATGCACATGACAACTGAACAGAACCAGCCTTCGGCTGCGCCCGAAAACGGAGCGCAGGCCCAGGCAGCGAACCAGCCTCAGGGCCAACAGCATGGAGAGGGTGGCGGACGCCGCCGTCGACGCCGCCGCAAGCGGAACAAGGGAGGCGGGGCGCAGAATCAGCAGGCGAACGGGCAGCAGCCGCAGGCACAGAACCAGCAGCCGCAGCAGCAACAGCCCCACGCGCCGCAACACAAGCATAAGCAGAAGCAGCAGCAGCCCCAGGCCTCCAGCCAGGCGCGCTTCTTCAGGAACAATGGCCACGGCCAGAACCAGGGCGGCGGAGGCGGCGGTCGCCGCCGCAACAAGCCGCGCCGCGAGCGAGTCTTTGTCGGTCCCATGGACCACAGCTACCGCGCCGCCAACGGCAACGTGGCCGACGGGCCACCTTCGACCATCGAGTTCCGCAACGTCAACGGCAACGTGAACGGCAACGGCCACTACAGCGAGCCCAATGCGTGGGAAGCTCCGGCGCCTCCGGTGCGCGAAAACGCGCCGACGCGCATCTTCCTCTTCATCGAAGACCTGTTCTTCTTCGCGAAGATCAATGAGACGGCGCGCAAGCTGGGCGTCAAGGTAGCCTTCGTGAAGAACGAGCCGGAGACCATCGCGAAGATCCTCGAAGCGCCTGAAGATGAGCGCGCCTCGCTGATCGTCTTTGACCTGAACAACGCCGCGGCCAAGCCGCTGACGCTGATCCCGAAACTCAAGGCAAAGCTGAAGCGCGGCACCTCGATCATCGGTTTCCTCTCGCACGTGCAGGGCGACCTGAAAGCGAAGGCCGTCGAAGCCGGTTGCGATACGGTGATGCCGCGGTCCGCGTTCTCGCAGAATCTGCCAAACCTGCTGCGCCGCCACGGCTCCGACGAGGCCGAAGAGATAGAGTTCGCGCAGGCGTAATTTGTAGTCGAGGTGGTAACAAAAAGCCCCGGTCGCTGGCCGGGGCTTTTGTTTTGGAAGGGATCGTCAGTGAACCTTGACTCCGCCGTTCGCGCGACCCGCCGGCGCAAGCGAGGACGCACCCTCCGAATGGGATAGGCGTCTGTTCTTCCGAAACGTCTTGCCCTTGACCAGCCAGGCGATGCCGAAGGCCTCCAGGGCGACGAATTCACAACAGAAGATGGAGCCGACCGGACCCCACTGAGGGATCGGACGCATGTGCTGGCAGATGAAGTCCACCACGCCACAAACCACCATGATGATGCCGCAGACCAGGTAGATGGTGTTGCGCCGGCGCTTGGCGCGGGTTAGCGGCCGGTTGGCGGCCGTGGTGCGGAAGAGCGCGAGGCACATGATCGCCAGGGTGGCGAAGAAAGTCTCCGCAAACAAGTGGTGGGCCTCGCTGAGCAATTGCGCGAATCGGCCTCCGCCGCCCGGCGGCCACGTCGGGCAGAATGCCAGCCCCAGGGCGCTGATCGCCGACACCATGCCGGCCACCTCATCGCGCCAGTCGTACCCGCGGGCAGACAGATTGAAGAAGGCGATGGCGCAGAGGCTGCCGACCAGCACGTCCCGCATCGGCGTGTAGTAGTAGGCGCTGATCGCGAAGGGAATCCCATGCTCGCTGGGCACGATCCAGGAGGAGAGCAGCAGCGCGACCGGCAGGCAGACAGCGATCCAGCCCACCGCCTGACGCAGGGCATGGTACGAGAGGACAGCCGGGTTCCTGGCGTGCCGGACCTGAAGGTGCCGAATCAGGGGCATGAGCTTTCCCTGCTATAGGTTAGTCCCGCCGGCAGAAGAGGCAAGATTCCCGAAGGCGCAGGGAATCCCGGCAGGCACGATCAGTCGCTCCGGGCGCGGAGTAGTCTTTTTTCAGAAACAGTGAAGCATCCACTTGACAATTTAATCTGGTTGCGACATCCTAACACTGAAGCGTATGCTTCACTGAAGAACAAGGAGAGAATCCCCATGGAATCCGCTACCGTTCATTCCACCTTCACCGTCGAGCACCACTATCCATATAAGCCGGAGACGGTGTTCGCCGCCTTCTCCGATCCGGCGAAGAAGCGCCGCTGGTACGCCGAGGGCGAGGCCAACGAAGTCGAGCAGTGGCAGATGGACTTCCGGGTCGGCGGCGAGGAGCGCCTGCGGTACCGCTTCCGTCCCGGTCATCCCATCGAGGGGCAGGTGATCACGAACGAGGGGCGGTTCCAGGACATCGTGCCTAGCCAGCGCATCGTCACAGCCCAAACCATGATGCTCCAGGACAAGCGTCTCTTCTCCGCGCTGGTAACCCTTGAGTTTCAGCCGGACGGCGACGGCACCAACCTGATCCTCACCAACCAGGGCGCGTTCTACGAAGCAGCCGGCCCGGACTTCCCGAAGATGATCGAGCAGGGCTGGCGCGGGCTCCTGAAGGCCGCAGAAAAAGTCCTGGCAGGCTGATATGTCCAGCGACACACAAAGCGATCCTCGCGGCGATCCTCCGCGCAGTGCCGAGGTCGACCGGCTCTTCCACGCCCTCGGCGATCCGACGCGGCGCGCCATGCTCGACTCGCTCAGCATCGCCCCTGCCTCGGTGTCGAAACTGGCCGGGGCGCTGGGCATCACGCTCACGGCTGTCGGGCAGCACCTGCAGATCCTCGAAGAAGCCGGCCTGGTGAAGACCGAGAAGCAGGGGCGCGTGCGCTCCTGCCGCATCGAGCGCACGGGATTCGACCGCCTGGAGCAGTGGATCCGCGATCACCGCAGCCACTGGGAACGCAGCTTTGATCGCCTGCACGCACTGCTCGACGAGGAACAAAACGGCTAGAGAAAAGCTGTTAGAGGAAAACTGTTAGAAAAAAGCTGTTAGCGAGAAGCTGTTAGCCATTTCCCAATGACCGCTCCTCGCTAGACGTCTTTCTCTAACAGCTCTTCTCTAACAGTCCTTTTCTAACAGTCCTTCGCTAAAGCCTTTCGCTGGCTTCATTGCAGCAGCGCTCGCGCGGCCCACAGTACCGGGGCCTGTCCATGGAAGTCTCCGGTGCGGCGTGGGCGGTCCATGTACCACTCATAGCTGTTCTTCTTGTTGGTGCCGGCGCAGACCTGCGTCACGTCGGCGTTCTGGTCGACAAAGCCGGCGAGCGCGATCCATGCGCGGCGGGCGACCGGGCCGTAGGTCTCCTCGTCGAGCCAGCCGTGGCGAACGCCTTCAATCATGGCGAAGGTGAACATCCCGGTCGAGGAGCTTTCCTCCCACGCTTCGGGGTGGTCGATCAGCTCCCGCCAGGTTCCGTCGGGATTCTGGTCCTTCTTCAGCTCGGCCATCATCTTCTTGTAGCCGGCCAGGATCGCCGCGCGGTCGGGATGATTTTCCGGCAGGGAGAGCAGCATTTCGCTCATGCCAGCGGCGAACCAGCCGTTGCCGCGTCCCCAGTAAAACGGCACATCAGGCGCGTGGTAGAAGAGGCCGTTCGGCTGCTGCAGCTTGTCGAGATAGGCGACCATCTCCTTCGCCGCGCGGTCCAGATATTTCGTGTCGTGCGTGGCGCGGTACGCCTGGAGCTGCAGGATCTCGAGCATGAACATGTCATCGACCCAGAAGCGCGTCTCGCCGGAGAGGCCGTCGGGCGTGGGATTGGCCCACTGGCGATCGGCGAAGCGCAGGCCCGCCTGGCGCGCGGCGCTGTCGCCGGTTTCAATGGCGATCTGGAGCGGCACGGCGCCGAAGATCTCGTAGTCCACGTGCTCCTTGTCGGGAATCAGGCTCTGATTCTGCGGCGTGAGCAGTTGCTGATAGCGCGCGATGAGCTGGTCGCGCAGAGCCGTATCGTGCGTGGCCTCGGCGAAGGTGAGCGCTCCATACCAGGTGCAAACCTCGGGATAGACGACGACGGGCTTGAGGTGCTCGCTGGCGACGAATTTGGCGGCAACGCGGTCGCCGATGGTGTGCGGGTCCGCGTTTTCCGGCCAGTTCTGAAAATACTTCTGCTGCGCCTGAACGAGCGCCGGCGCACTGAGCAGCGCGGCAAAGAAGCAGACCTGAATGACTCTGCGCATGTGGGAAGCTCCGCCAAAGAATTGCCGAAGGCCGGCGCAACCCTTTGTAGCAGAAGGGTGACCGAATTGGGGCCACGATCCAGCAGAGAACACCGCTGAGCGGGACATCACATAGTTCACGCCCCGTGGCAGACCGCTGGTTCACACCGTCTTTTTCGCCGGTATGGCCTCTGTGTCATCGAAATATTTGATGAACATGACCTCGTTCTGCGCCTCGTTATACAGAAGCTCGTCAGCGCTGGCCTTCGTCATCAGAATTCCGAATCCACCAGGCCGGATCCCGCGTTCCTCACGAACGGACATGTGTGCGATGGGCTCTGATTCCGGCTGACCCACAGCTGCATGAGAGAGTTGCTCGAAGGAAAACCCGGGACCTGGGTCGGCGATACGGAACATGAGCATTCGCGGCGAGCGGACAGACGCGATCCGAACCTTTCGATTGGGGTCGAACTGACCACCCCATTCCACGGCATTGAGCAGTAGCTCGCGAAACGACGAAGCAATCGTTTCGCGTACGTCCGCTGGAAGATCAGCGTCCAGCTTCATCATGAAGGTTTGAATCCGCTCAGCGGCTTCGCGCGTGCACGGAATCAGGAGTTCGACCCAGTGCGGCCGGCCCGACAAAACTTCTATGGCCGGCTCCTGATCGGCGGAAAGCGCGCGTTGCGCGACGTCGACTGCCTGGCGGGGAGGAAATGGTTTGCTCAGATAATCGTAGGCTTGCTCCTTCACGGCGCGCAGGAGAGTCTCGGACGTTCCGTCCGAAGTCATGACAATGACCTTAGGCCGGTTCGTCCCGGTGCGAAGGCGAGCCAGCACCTCAAGTCCCGACAGGTGGGGCATCCATATGTCGAGGAATACGAGGTCGTACTGATTTTCCTGAATGGCGCTCAGCGCAGCATTGCCATCTGCCGCTTCTGACACCTCGAACCCAGCGTTCTGCAGAAGTTTGGCTACGCCGTGACGGGTTGCCGCATCATCATCCGCAATCAGGATTCTGCGTCGAGCCGGGGTTTCGCTGGACATAACCACCCCTCCCCAATCAGCGCGATCGGAATGGCTGAATACTATGTCGCACTGCTGGTGGCGTCAATACGAACGAAAGCGTAGACTGCTCACTCTCGGAGAGCGAACGTGTCCGCACAAGCGCCGTTAATACCAAATGCCACCTCATCCGAGGTCGCAGATTTGCTTGATCTGGCTCTTGACCTGATCTGTGTGGCCGGCCTCGACGGATATTTCAAGCGGGTGAACCAGGCGTGGACGGATGTTCTCGGCTACAGCAAAGAAGAATTATTGACGCAGCCCTGGATCAACCTGGTCCATCCGGACGACCGCGAGGCGACGATTGCTGAGGCCGCCAAGGTTTTCGAGGGATACAAAACCATGCGCTTCCGGAATCGCTGTCGATCCAGCGACGGTTCCTTCCGATGGATCGTCTGGACGGCGGCCGCTCCGGCCGATGGCCAGTTCTTTTACGCAACCGGTCGCGATGTAACCGAGGCCAAGCGCGACGAGGACCTTCTGCGGGCCCAGTACTCCGTCACCAGAGTGCTGGCGGAAGCACCCTCCCTGCGCGAAGCAGCGCCGCAAATCGTGAAGAACATCTGCGAAACACTGGAGTGGGCGGTAGGCACTGTGTGGCAGGTGAACAAGACGGAAGGAGTTCTGCGCTCCGTCGAGACATGGCATATGCCAACCGCGAACGCAGGCGAGTTCCTGGCAGTAACGCGCTGCCTTGCCCTGGATTACGGCGTTGGCCTGCCAGGGCGTGTTTGGGAAAACGCGGATGCGCTTTGGATCGAGGACGTAACCACCGACCCCAATTTCCCTCGTGCTCCCATTGCTTCGAAAGAGGGCCTGCACAGTGCGTTTGGCTTCCCCATTCTGCTCGGCGGTGAAGTGCTCGGGGTGCTCGAGTTCTTTAGCCACCAAATCCGGCGGCCGGACACGAAGCTGCTGAATCTCCTGTCGGCCGTCGGCAGTCAAATCGGCCAGTTTATCGAGCGCACGGAGGCAGAAGCGGCATTGCGAGTCTATGCGCGCGATCTGGAATCTGCCAAGCAAGTCGCCGAAGAAGCGACGAAGGCGAAGAGCGAGTTCCTCGCCAACATGAGCCACGAGATTCGCACGCCGATGAACGCGATCGTCGGGATGACCGAACTGGCACTGGGCACTCCGCTCACCAGCGAGCAGCGCGAATACCTGAGCACGATCAAAGATTCCGCGGACGCCTTGCTCACGCTGATCAATGATCTGCTTGATTTCTCGAAAATCGAGGCGCGGAAGTTCGAACTCGACAAAAGAGACTTCGATCTCCGCGACACGCTCGAAGACACAGTGCGCCTGCTGGCCCCGCGCGCACACCAGAAAGAACTGGAATTGGCCTGCCACATTCAGGCCGACCTGCCTGATCGCGTCTTCGGCGACCCGATTCGCCTCAGACAAATCGTGATCAACCTCGTCGGCAATGCGATTAAGTTCACCGACAAAGGCGAAGTGATGCTGCACGTTGAACGACGGGCACAAAGTGACTCGACCCTTGATTTGCATTTTTTTGTCTCCGATACCGGCATTGGCATTCCTGAGGAGAAGCAGCAGACGATCTTCGAGGCATTCGAGCAGGTTGACAGCTCGACGACGCGCAAGTACGGAGGAACGGGGCTGGGTCTCTCCATTTCCGCGGAACTCGTGAAGCTGATGGGCGGAACGATGTGGGTGGAGAGCAAAGTAAAACAGGGGAGCAAGTTCCATTTCACGGTGTCGCTGGAACTGAGTAAGTCGGAATCGGAGCCTCTCCCCGACAGGAGCCACCAGCTGATCAATTTGCCGATCCTCGTGGTGGACGATAACGCTTCGAATCGGAGAATCCTGAAGGAAATCCTCACGAACTGGCGCATGCAGCCGACACTGGCCAGCAGCGGGGCGGAAGCGCTGGATTCGCTGGCGAAGCGTGATGCGAGCGATGCTTTCGCGCTGGTGCTGCTCGACGTCAACATGCCCGCAATGGACGGTTTTGCCGTTGCGGAGCAAATCAGAAAGACTTACAGGCACCTCGGCGTCAAAGTCATTCTGCTGACCTCCGCATCGAGGCCCAGCGATCTTGCGCGCTGTCGCGAGCTGGAGATATCGGGTTATCTCAGCAAACCGGTCAAGCAGTCCGAACTGTTCGACGCAATCGTGACGGCGATGGCGGAACACGGTCAGCAAGCGGAGCGCTATGGGCACACATCAGCTCCTATCCAGCCTTCCGGGCGTTCGTTGCGAGTGCTGCTCGCAGAGGATAATCCTGTGAACCAGACCCTGGCGGTGAGGGTCCTGGAGAGGCTCGGCCACAAAGTGCAGGTCGCGAACAATGGCAGGGAGGCGATCGGACGGGCTCAGGCGGAGCAATTCGACATCATCCTCATGGACGTACAGATGCCGGAGATGGATGGACTCGAAGCAACAACTGCCATCCGTGCTGCAGAAGCAGGCACCGGAAAGCATGTGCCGATCGTCGCGATGACAGCACACGCAATGAAAGGTGACAGGGAAAAGTGTCTCAGCGCAGGCATGGATGGATACCTTGCAAAGCCGATTCGCATTGACGATTTGAAACAGGCAATCTCTGCAGCAGAGCAACAACGAAATATGGATCAATGTCCGGAGCAGGAGCCGTTTCGTGCAGTTGGACAACTCGAGTCGCTGCTCGACTCGGTGATGGGAGACCGGGCTCTGCTGGCAGAGATGGCCGAGTTATGGCTTGCAGACAGCGCAAATCAGGAAAAACAGATCCGGGAAGGTCTTGAAGCGGACGACGCGGTAATGGTGCAGAGAGCGGCTCATGCTCTCAAGGGCTCCGTTGGAACGTTTCAGGCCGCTGCCGCGCAGGAAGCTGCGAAGCAGCTGGAGATCGTCGCGAAAGAAGGCGATCTGGCGGGAGCGAGGAAGGCGTTCGAGAACCTTTCAGTCCAAATTGATCTGGTCAGGCGGGACCTTCGCCGGCTCGCACGGACCTCGGGGGCGGCTGTCCAATAAGCTGTCCAATAATCGGATAGACATCGAGTACGGTCCGCCTGCCTTTCTCAGCGCGATCGTCCGGCGACGCCCTGCATCCTCGCACGCAGACCTGCCTCCGCCTCGTCGCTCCAGTACTTGCAGTTCAGTTGCAGGAACACGGAGGTGTAAGGAACCGTCTCGCTGGTTTTCAGGATCAGCACCTTGTAAGTTTTGCTGACATCATCCACCTTGCGCAGCAATTCCTCATGCGACAGGCTGGTCACGGTCCGCGTTCCCAGGATCGGTTTGATTGCGCTCCGGTAGCTTGAAACGCCCGGTGCGTCCTGCTCAGGAACGAATGGAAGTTCCGCATCCATATAGACCACCGGACGCACATGAGTCGAGTGGTCGATCTCATCGATGGCTTCCCGGAGCACGTCTGGCAGTGGTGCCCCGGTTTCGATCGTCTCGATGCCGCTCGAGTTCTGCTGCGGGTACGCGGAATCCACAATCAGGATCCAGTTGCGATGCCCCAGGAGAGGCAGCGTGTCTCGAAGCTTCGCCTGCCATGCAGCGTACGGTTTCCCCGGCTGTTCGCCCTGCGCGCAACAAAAGCACCCTGCCACGACAGCGATGGCCAGAGCCGCCACCCAGCAAGACCTGTTCTTTTTCATGGATTTCCCCCCTCGACGGCGCGTGGCTCCCATCGTAATCGAGAGTTCAGACCGTCAGAACACTGGCGGCCCAACCGCGCGGCTGGTCTGCCGATGGTTACGAACAGGTGGTTATTTTGGTGGTCTGGACACCTCGGCTCGGCGGCCCTATGCTCGGCAAACGCTCGTGCCTGGAGGGGCAGGCGCACGGCGACGAAAGGGAGATGCTATGCGATTCGTAATTGAAATCATCTTCTGTATCGGCGTGGCCTATGGCATTGGTTGGTTCTATTCGAGCTATTACGGACGGCTGGCTCACGGACGCGATAACCGTCGCAGGCAGCAACGCAGGGGAGGCCTGGCCCTGGTCCAGCGTCTGCAGTCCTCGGAGACTGTGCTCCCAGTCCAGCCGAGCCGGGATAAGGGCTGGCTGTCGTAATCGGGATCTGAGAGGCGGCCGCTTCGCGCTCTCCCAGTCTCCAAAGACGGGAGACATGGGGCACCCGATTTCGGAGCCAAGTTCGGCATCTAAACAGAGAGGTAGCTGTCGTGGCATGGAGCAGGGTTTTTGCCGTTTCCCCTGCCTTGAGTGCCGCCGAAGCGGAACGGCGTCAGGCGGCGCTACATGGCGTTGGCAGCGAGCTACGAATGAGGGAGTGGCGGGTCGCTCACCGCTCTGTGCTCGCCCTTATCGCGGGGCTGTGTGCGCGACCATGAACCAGAGTCCACCGGAACGTCCACAGCCAGCGTGTGCGGTCTGTCTGCGTCAATATTCTTCTGCAATCCCTTCGAGCGTGCGAACATGAACCCGGGAGGGGACATGGCGAATAAAACCTTCATAGAAAAGGCTGCGGAGAAGGTAGGGTACAGCCTTGCGATGGCAGAAGATGTGGCCGGTACGGTTAAGACGACAATCGGTTCGCTGGCAGAGAGTTTGAAGAAATCACCCCCTGTGCAGGAAGCAACGACGGCGATGAAGCCAACTGCTGAAAGCAGACCGACGAATCAGAGTGCAGAGAAGTCGGCGGCGAAGAAGTCTGCTGCCCGGAAGTCTGCTGAGAAGAAGTCTGCGGCTAAGAAATCTGCGGCTAAGAAGTCTGTCCCAAAGGAAGCTGCGAAGAAGGCCCCCAAAAGACGTCGCATATCGCGATAAGCGCGGCAAGCTGTGGGCGAAACAGCAACCGCAGATCCTTCGTCGCTCCGCTCCTCAGGATGACAGTACCGGTGGGCGACAGCTTGCCCGCCAGGGACGATGAATCCCTTTCCGGCCAACTTGGTGCTCGGCCAGCAGGTCTACTTCGCGACCACCATAATCTCAAAGCTCCCCGGCACCATGCTCGGCCGAGGGCGCGGGTTCTCGGCCGTGGGCGCAGGCCGCGGGCCGAACTCGGCGGTCGCCAGATAAATGCGCGCGCCGTCCGGCTCCATCGCCAAAGTGCGGGCGCCGCGTTTCGTC
>DASYYN010000251.1:0-59091 GCA_035933815.1 Acidobacteriaceae bacterium | reverse complement strand
CGGCCGAGGGAAACAACACGCAGGGCACCGCCACTGGAACCGTCACCTTCTACAACGGCAGCAGCGTGCTGGGGACGGGGAACCTGGATTCGGGCAATAACCTTGCATCGTATCCAGCCTTCAACTCCAACTTCCTCTTTTTGCCCGCTGGTAGTTACAGCATCACTGCAAAATACGCCGGAGATGCAAGCTATAATGCCAGCACGAGTAACACGATCAGCTTCACCGTGGTTGCCGCCGCAAATCCGGCGATATCTCTCAGCAGCAACGGAAATATCACGGTCACACATGGAGCGATCACTGGCAATACGACCACAATCAGCGTGAAGCCGGCGGGCGGATTCACCGGGCAGGTGAAGCTTAGCTGCGCGGTGACCACGTCCATCAGCAGTCCCAACGACCCGCCGACCTGCTCGGTCACGACTCCGGTGACCATCACCGGAACGACGGCGGCCACCGCGACTCTGACCGCCAACACCACCGCCTCGACGGCAACGCTCGATCGACCGCTGGAGCGGTTCTTCCTTGGCGGCGGCGCCACGCTGGCGATGCTTCTGTTCTTCGGCATTCCGGCCCGGCGGCGTGCCTGGCGCGGCATGCTGACGCTGGTCGCGATCCTCTTCATCGGCGCGGCGATTGGCTGCGGTGGTGGCAGCGGTAGCAGCAGCAAGGGCGGAGGGAACCCCGGCACGACGGCTGGCGCTTACACGATCACCGTTACTGGAAGCGACGTAGCAACCGGCAAGGTGACCGCCACGACCACAGTCACGCTGACCGTCAATTAAAACGGTCGCAAACAAATAGAGGGTGCTCCCACCGGAGCACCCTCTATAGTTTTCAGCTTCAGGGAGGCTCAGAAGCTGAAACGCGCCTGCAACTGGACCGTCCTCGAACCCAGCGCATTATTCGCCACACCGAAGTGGGAGTTCGGCGTCACTGTCCCGGTCGGCGATACGAAACCGAGGGTATTATCGATCTGCTGCGTGTTGATATTCGTTTCGTTAAACAAGTTGTAGGCGTCAGCGCGGATCTCGAAGCTCGCGCCTTCTCCCAGAACATGGTTGCTGGGCATGCCGAAGTCCTTCGCCAGGCTCGCGTCGATGTCGTTGTAGCGAGGCCCGGTGAGGCTGTTCCGGTGAATGCCTGGTGGGGGCCCCGGCGCGGCGTTCGGGAAGCTCGGCCCGGACTTATAGGTCGGTGCCGGGAAGTATTGCGTCGCGTTGCCGCCATAGTTCGGGTTGATGTGATTGTTTCCCTGCATCGTGAATCCCTGGAAGACGGCGTTGCCGGTGTTCGTTCCCGCGCCACCCACGTGACCAGCCGGACGCAGCTGCCCATATCCGCTGCTGCCGTAGTAGAGACAGCACTGGATGTTGTAAACGGGATCGAATGGGAACCCAGTGTGCCAGTTCCAGATGCCGCTTAGGTTCCAGCCTCCCACCACCTTCTCAGCCCAGCTGTGACTGCCGCGGAAAATGATCGGCTGCCACAGCCCGAAGACCTTGAACTGGTTGCCGACGTTATAGTTGGCCAGTCCATAGGCGGCGTGCACGTCGTATGGATAGTAGTCCTCGTAGTACGGGCCGGACTCCTCATCCATCGCTTTGCCCCACAGGTACTGCGCCTGCGCCTGGAAGGTGTGCGAGAAGGTGTGGTTCAGCGTGGCCACCATCGAATTGAAATTGCCGTTGCTGGTGTTGTCGTAAAAGTCGATGAAGTTCACCGACGGATTGAAAGCCAGGCCCCTCTGCGCGGCAACGGCCAGCCAGTTGTACTGGGTCAGCAGGTGACGCATCTGCGTGCCCTGGTATCCCAGCGTGGCAATGTCGTTGTTGGTCAGTTGGTAGTCGGCCTCCAGTGAATAGTGGTAATTCACAATGTTCTTCGGCTTATAAGGAAAGCCGGTGAGAAACGTTGCGCCCGTCAGCGGCAGGTTCGCACTGTTGAACTGCGTAATCGCCGCCGGATTAGGTGGATACCCGAAGATTGAATTAATGCTGGTGGCGGTCTGGTAAAGAATGCCCGAACCGGAGCACGTCGGGTTGGTCAGAAAAGCCGGGTAATCGCAGTGGAAGGTCGGTTGCACCGCGTTGGGCGGATTGCCGAAACCGTTCGCTAAAATCGCAATCTCGTTCTGGTTGTAGTTGACGCCGAATCCGCCGCGCAGCACGGCCTTGCCGTTCGACGACCTCGGCTGCCATGAGAAGCCAACCTGCGGACCCCAGTCCCCCTTCGGCGGACTGAACTGATTGCCGCCAACCTGCATGTGCAATCCGTTCAGGGGATTGGATCCCGTGCCAAACCGCATCACATCGAGATTGTTCTCTGTCGAGTAATAAGCGCCGAAGTACGACCAGCGCACGCCCAGGTTGAGGGTCAGGTTGGGACGAACCTTCCAGTCATCCTGCACGAAGAATCCCAGGATGTTCTCGCGGTCGTCCTGCCGGTTCGAGAACGGCAAGCCTGTGGAGTGGTTGAACTCGCCGCTTTCGCGATACGGCGCATCGTTCGAGAAGTCCCATACGTTGTGAAAGGTGAACTGTGGGCGCGCCGCATAGATCGGGTTGTTCAGGTAATACAGCCGCGTCCAGTCGCCTCCAGCTTTGATACTGTGGTTCCCCCAGACCTTCGTCAGGACGTCGTTGTAGTCGTAGGTCCACTGATTCAGATCGGAGGGACCGGGCGCGCCAAAAAACTGAAGTCCACCCTGGCCGCCTGTGCTGCCGGGAGCATCGAAGTTGTCCTGCGGAAGTCCGAAGGGCTCCTGCGAATTGCTGTTGACTTCATTCCAGCGCCATCCGGCCGCGTTGGCGCGCGCCTGGTTGATCAGGCTGGGCGAAAAGATGTGATTCCAGATGACGGAGAAGGCATCGTTCACCTGGCTGTGGTGCCACAGATTCGCCGGCCGAACCGGGCCGTTGTAATTCGTCGTCGTGAGCGGTACCCAGTAGATGGCAAACGTTAGGTGATCTTTGCCCGTGACGTTCGCATCCAGCCGTCCGTTGTATTGGATCTGTGAAGTCTTGGTCGGGTTCACGGTGTTGAAAAACGCGATGTCCGGAACACCGTCCAGGCCGCCGCCCACGCCAGGAGTCGAACTGCTGCCGCCATAGGTCAGGTCCTGATGGCCCAGGCCGGTCTTCAGCGGCGAACCGATATCGAGGCCGCCGGCCACGGTCCGGCAGTTCACGCCTTCGGTGAGCCCGGCGTCCCCGCAGTTCTTGTTGAGGATGGCCGATGAGGCCGCGCCTTCTCCCTTGTAGGAGAGGTACTTCGATGCAATGCTGCCCGGCACGGCGCCGGATTGATCGAACTGCGTTGTCTCATACCAGCCCTGAGCCGTCGAACTCGACGAAAACGGGCTGGTCTCAAAAGCAAAGAACCCGAAAAGCTTGTTCCTCCAGAAAGGCCCTCCGAGACTGCCGCCCCAGTTGTTGAAGCGGGATACGTCTCGGTTGACGCCGCGCGATGCCGCCAGGCACTTCTTGGTCACCGGAGTTCCGGGCGCGCACGACGCGGGCTGGTTGGAATTGGTGCCGTTCCAGCGCTGGAACGCATTCAGGCCGGGACGCGAAGCCTTGAAGAACGCGCTGCCGTGAACGGTGTTACTGCCGCTCTTCGTTGTGACCTGAATCTGTGCGCCGCTGAAGCGTCCGTATTCCGCATCGTAGGCATTCGCGACGACGTGCATGTCCTGAACGGAATCTTCGGTTGGCGTGATGATCGACGTTCCGCCCCATACCGCGCTGGTCGTGCTGATGCCGTCGATGGAGATGCCGTTGGTTTCATACTGGCTTCCGAGGTCCTGGACCTGCGGTCCGTTCTCTGTCGCGAAAATCCCGGCATTTCCCGAGCTGCTCCCGCCCGGACCCTGATTGCCGGGCAGGTTATAGGTTCCGCCGCCGCTGGCCCGCGAAGCATCGGCGATGGCGCCCGGCGTGAGCTGGGCTAACTGAAAGACGTCGCGGTTGTAGGACGGCATGTGCTGGATCTCGTTGCTCGAGATCGTGGCGCTCAGCGTCGCGTTTTCGGTCGGCAGCCCATGCGTGGTGCCGGAAACGGTTACAGTCGTCTGCGCCTGGCTGATCTGCAGCTGAAGGTTGAGCTGATTGGCCTGCTCGGGAATGATCTCAACCTGATTGAACACTTTCGTCTCGAAGCCGGCATGCGAAACGCTCAGCTTATACGGCGCGGGAGCCAGCCCATTGAACGTGTAAACGCCCTCCGCGTTGCTGGTGGTCGTCTGTGTGGCGTTGGTTTGGGTGTCCGTCAGCGTAACAGTAGCATCGGGAATCACAGCGCCCGAAGGATCGGTGACTGCGCCGCGCAGCGATGCTCGGAACTGCGCTTGAAGGTTTGGAGCAAGAGCAACGGCGATGACCAGCAGGCAGAAAGGGATGATCTGCAGCATCCTGCCGCAGAAAGTCGGGTGCGCGCTCCGCGGCGTGCGGAGCCCTGAGAAAGCGGTTGGCATACTGACCTCTCCTGAAAGTCGTGCATTGCACAGAGACGTTGATCCGGCTGGCCGCGTTGTATGCCGCCGGTGTGTGCGAACCGACTGCTCCCTGGGGAAGCGCAAACGGTTGTGCATGGCTGCGCAACCGATTGCGTAACAAACAAAATGGTTAGCCTATGGGAGTGGCACTGTCAAGCGAGGTACGCCCGCGCCTGGCCGCCGATGCCGGTCGGCGTCGCCGGACTCAGCGGCGGCGCAGCAGACGAATCAGCCGCCGCGAAAGCTCTGGCAGGGTCGATCAGACCTGAGTGCCGGCCGGTTCGCAGACAGCTTCGTGGAGCGCCTGGCTAGATTGCTTTTGAAAGAGCCCAATCACCTGCCGGTACAGCCGGTCGCGCACTTCCGAGCGGCGCCGCGCGCTGGTGACATAACGCACCTGAATGTCGATCGACCCGCCCGATGGCCGCAACGTAATGGCCGGCGCTGCACTCTGCCGCACCAGCCCTGTCGTGCGGCGGCTGTGCTTCCATTCCTGCTCGGCCATCCGCGCCGCCTCTTCGGACTCGTGGCGCGCGGCCGCTTCAATCTCCCGGGCGATCGAGTAGACGTCTTCCGTCACCGGGACCGTGACCGTGATCTCATCCCACAGCCATTGCCCTCGGCTCGAGAAGTTGAAGTACTGGCCGCGGATCGCAAAACTGTTCAGGAAAGAAATGCGGCGCCCGGTCGGTTCGCCTTTGTCTGCCAGGCCGGTCGTCTCGAGCAGCGTCGTCGTCATCAGGCCGACCTCCGCCACCTCGCCGCAAACCCCGTTGATCTCGACGATGTCCCCTACGCGGAGCCCATTTTTTCCCACCAGCATGAACCAGCCCACAAATGCCAGGATGTAGTCCTGCAGCGAGATGGTCAGCGCCGCCGTTGCCAGTCCAATCATGGTGGTGGTCTCACGCGGCGGACCGAAGAGCACCAGAATGATGAGCAGCACGCCGAGCACCTGCACGCTTACTTCAAAAATCGTCCGCAGAGTCTCCGTTTGCCTGTGATCGAGCGACGGGTGCATCATCAGCCGGCGCACCAGCGCGTCGCCCAGAATCATGCCCAGCACGATGCCCACGATCACTTCCAGCGATCCGAGAATCAGGTGCGTCACGATGCGGTGCTGCAGCAGAATCTGATCGCCCCACTTCTGGTAAACCGTGGCCAGTTGCTGATCCGTCTGGATCCGGTCATCGTCGATCGATAGAATCTGCCGCTCAACACTGCGCTTCTGCAGATCGGAGAGCGTTGCCGGTCCGTTCTGCGCGGCGGCCCCGGCGTCCGCCTGACCCTCGAGCGCATTGTGCTCGGCGGTCAGGCTGCGGACATCGCTCTGAGTGTTCGCGAGCGCCTGCTCCACAGAATCGTAGCGGCCGCGCTGATCGGACCAGGCCTTGAGGCGGGCGGCAAGCGTGTGGTTCGCCTTCGCGGAAACCACCGCAACCTGACCATCGCCCTGCTGCTCGCTGTCGTACTTGCGCATCGATGCTTCGTGCGCGGCCAGTTCTTCCTGAATGCGCACACTTTGGTTGTTCGTGGTGCGATCGAGATCGTGCTGCGCATCGCTCAGTTCGTCCGAATCAAGAGCAAGTTGTGCCTCGGCCACCTGCAGAGGTGTGGACGCAGCGCCCGCGCCGCTTCCACCGGGCTGGGCCGACTTTGCCTTCAGGGCCGCTACTACGGACCGGTCCTGCGCGATCTCCTGAGTCAGCAGCGTGATCCTCTGCGAGAGCGCCAGAGCCGGTCCCGTCAGCACACGGGTTTCCGTCTGCAGTGCCGCCTTGCGAAGAGCGGCGGCAAACGCCTGGTCTACTTCGTGGTCGGCAAGATGTTCCGCCTCGCGAGCGTATTCATTCTCCTCGGACGTAACAGCGAACGACGCCAGGGTCTGCGCCGTCTGCCACGGGCGCAGGTCCACCAGCGAATTACCGGCTGCAGTGCCGTGTGCCCGCAAAACCGCCAGATCTGCCACGGCCCCGCGCGTGAGCCACGACAGGACAATGAAAAGCGCCAGCAACGCAAGCAGCACAACAAAGCCAATCAGCTTCGCGCCGCTGAAAATGCGGGAGCGGGAAGTACCGCCCCCGGCGATTGGGGAACTCGCCATGGGTGTATGGCGTCATTTTACCCGCCATGAAGGAATTCGCAGCAATGATGTTCGAGGTCCGCTCCTGGCGCGGCCCGCAATGGAAATTGCTGAACGAAATCAGCAGGATGGCGGCACGAAAATGCGCTGCGAACGATGGAACTGCACTCCCCCCTCATTTCCACGTCAGCGTCACGTCCTTCTCGACGTACCCATCCCCCGGCGGAAACTGAACGCGCAGCGTTCCCACTTCCGATCCGTGCATCTCCAGATCGCCTCCCTCGGAGGAAACAGCGCGGCGCACACCGTTCACGCGAATGTCGATTGCCTGCATGCTGCCGCCCTGAGCAGCAAGGCTCAGTTTCAGGCTGTGCGCGCTCTCCTGCTCGTCAAGAACCTTCATCTGCTGCGTCGTCGACCCGAACAGCGGCAACTGCTGCTGCAGCCCCGCTTCTACGGCCGGCAGCGGAATGTCAATTTCGTCCCCGCGCATCATTGCGCCCGCCGTGTGCGAAGCCAGATGCAATCCGGAACATCCACTGGAGCAGCGCACGACCAGCATGGCGCCCCGCCGTTCCATTGCCAAATCCACGAAGGTGTTTCCGAACGGCAGGTGATGCAGCGAGGCTCCCGGCCACTCTGCGGGAAGATGCGGATCGACCGTGAGGGTCTGCGTGCCCGCATTCCACTGTAGGCCAAACATGCCGCGCAGGATCGGCGAGACCACCATGGCCGACGACCACAACTGGTGCGCCGTGCTGCGGCCCAGCACCTGGTAGAACTCGCCCGAGAGCAACTCCGTCACATCGCCCAGGTCCTGCGCCCACGTGAGATTTGCGTTCTGCATCAGGTGCGCGTAGCCGGAGAGCGGGTGCCCGGCGCGATACTCCGCCAGCGAAACCCATCCGGTGTAAAGCGGCCACACGCTTCCCTGGTGATAGCTGATGGGATCGTAAAACGAAGTGCGGTCGCTCACGATGCGCGTACCCCAGTCCGTCGAGAACTCGCTCGAGGCCCAGCGACGAAACATCGGATCGCTGTTGTCCAGTGCATAGGTGCCGTCCCACCACGCAACGGAGGGAAAGATGGTCGCTGTGCCGTCGGTGGAATGATCGGCGTTGTAGCTGAACGCATAATTCTGCTGCGCCGGCAGGTAGTATTCCTTTTCGATGAGCGGCCCCAGCTGCCGCGCGCGCGCCTCGGCCTGCCTGGCGACATCGTCGTGCTGCGTCGCGCGCGCAAGGTGCGCCATCGCGGTGCTCGCCTGCTCGTCCAGCGCGGCCAGATAAATTTCCTGATGGGGCATATGCGGGACCCACGATTCGACCCAGCCTGTCCCCTGGCTGTTGTCGTAAATGCCGTCTCCGTCGGAATCGTGCGACGTTTCGAACTGCCAGGCTCGCCGTAAATTTGGCCACAGATGCGCAAGGAGAGCCGTGTCTCCGCTCACCGAGAGGTAATCGTTTGCCGCCATCAGAAAAAGCGGCGTGGCATCCGCCGAGGCGAATTGATACGGCAGTGCGGCCCAGTCCACCAGGCCGGCGGTCTGCGACCGTTCGTGCATGATCTTGCCCTCCGGGCTCTGGTGGCTTGCCAGGAAGTCCAGTTCATCGCGCGCCACGGCAAATCCGCCGCAGCTGTCGATGGCGTACAGCGACCACAGCGCATCGCGGCCGAAGAACCATCCAAACCCCGGCCGTGCAGCATCGCCGGAGCCGATGAAACCTGCCGCCAACGCCTCCTGCTGCAAGTCCGGCGTCGTCTTAACCCGCAGCTGATCCATCGCCACGATGGCCCATTGAAACGCGGCATTCAGAGATGGGTCCGGAGAATCCAGACGCGTAGAAGAATCCAGCAGCTGCCGGTAGTAGTCGCGGTTTTGCTGCAGCGATGACACCGCAGAGGCATTCAGTTCTCCCAGCTTCGATCCCAGAGCAGATTTCGTGGCCGCCTGCGCATTCTCGGCCACAGTGATCAGCAGCGGAAAAGACCGCCCCCGATCGCGTTTTGGATCGTAGTGCAGCACGAACTGCAGCGGCCATGCCGCTGCGCGCTCCTGATAAGGAGGCAGTATGCCCGATTCGGCCCCCGGCATCGCCAGTCCCGCTGCGTGATCGGGAAAGTTGAGATGCAGAATGTAAAACCCCGAACCGCCGCCATCCGGCACCCATTCCGGCGAAGTGTGGTCGTCAGACGGCGCTGGCCACATGTGCTCCATCACGGGATCGAAGCTGAAGGTCAGCGTCATGGGGCGGATCGCGTCGATCCGATACAGCACGAGCACGCCGTCGTCAGGCCCTGCATTCTTCGGAGCCACCATCGTCTGACGAATCGTAAAGTTCGCGTGCGAATACACGATGGTGGTTTCGTCAGGATGCACCTCGATCTCGGCCGCATGAGCGTTCACGTCGATGGGAACCGCGTAATCCTGCATGCGCACGGAGATGCGCAGGCCGCTGAAGACTTTCCACGGAAAAACCCAGGCTTCGAACCGGCCGTCCTGCTGGCCCAGCAATGCGCCGCGCGGACCAACCACCGAAAAGGGCCGTGCGGGATCGGTCTCACGGACGATCGTCAGAGCCGATGAATCGGCATGGGCAGAGTCACTGGAGGCGCGTGAACCCGGCTGCGGCTGCTGCGAAAACGCGCCCGATTGCAGGCAGATGACAAGAACCACGAAGCACAGCGCTGGTTTTATCGCCATAACGTGTCTTTCAGGGGCTGGCAACGACGCATCTCTTGGCCATTGGCGTCCTGGCAAGCAACAATATCAGCAATCAGACCCGAACTGCCCAGTTAGGTTCCTTATGTCCGTGACGGTGACTGTTGGAATCCCTCGCTGTCGTAAACAATTGAGACGGCGTTATCGATCCCCTTCTGAGATTCTGGTACTCGCAGTGTGATCACTGGACATCTGGTTCCAGCAATGACTTCGTGGACAATGCCGGCATCGAGCAAGTGAGATATGCGGGACTGAAATGGGACTCCCATCACCATCAAATCCTGGCTGGAGGAGAGATCGTCCGCGAGAAGGACGTGAACCGGAGAACCCTCTCGAACAACAACTTCAGGGTTCCGGGCCGCCAGACCGGCTTCAAGAATCATCTGTCGAAGCGCCTCTTCTGCACTGGCGCTGGCGCTTTTTCGGTGGGCATCATCCATCCCCCACGAGTCGAGGACATGAAGGAGCACCAGCCGCGCATCTCGGCCGAGCGCCAGTTCAGCAGCAATTCGCAGGTGCGATATCTCTCTATGGCTTAGGGAGAGGGCCAGCAATACCTTGCCGCCGCGGCTGTGAACGAAGGGGCCCGCTACGACGTGTGGCCCAATCACGCACACCGGCACCATCACGGATGCAATCAGCGCCTCAGCCACCGATCTGGCGAGCACTCTTTGTATGCCGCGGGTGCCACGAGTCGCCACGATGACTCGATCTGCATGGCGTGCCTCGGCCACCTTAGGAACCAGCTGGAGCGGATCGCCTTCCAGAGCCAGCGGTTCACACGGAATTCCGTGTGCCTCCACCATTCGCGCGGTTTGGTTCAGAACATCCCATGCGGCTGCGACACGCGAACTGGTAATTACTGAATCGGGCTCTGGATCAAAGCTCCTGCGCAGGGAAGCGGGGCGAATCACGTGGACCAGCAGGATGCGGGCTCCACTGTTCCCGGCCTGAGCGATAGCGTGAAGCATCAATCCAGCCCTGTCAGCGAGATTGGTTGCTACCATGATCAGGCGCGGCTGAACCCAACGGTCAACATTCTGAGCACACATTTATGTCACCCCGCGCTGTCCGTCGCTGCTGGCAGCTCCAGCGCTTTTAGCCGCGGGCCGGAACAGATCTTATTCCCCGGAGTAACGGCGCCGCTCAAGGGAATCCTGCATTTCGACAGCCACAAAGAAGCCAATTGAAATTTGGTTACAGCGTGTGGTCGATATCGGCGCCAGGCTTTTCGACAGCGCCCGTTGCTCAATCAGATCGCACGCCGAGGCGCTAAAGAATGGCTATCGAAATGCCCATCCTATTTAGCAGCCATGTCTGGCCCGGGAGGGCGCTATGAACCTCATGGATCGGGGGCTGGAACTGCTGACGGTAGCCATTATTGGCCTCATCCCGCTCTTTGTGTCGTCTGCCGCTCATGCCACAAGCCTGATTACGGATGTTCAGAACGCATGGCGCTCGGAAGTGGTGGCACGGCGCCATTACCTCGTGTTCGCGATGCGAGCGGAGGAGGAAGGATTTGGCGAGATCGCCAGCCTGTTCCGGGCGATATCGCAAGCTGAAGCTGTCCATGCCACTCGCCATCTGCGCATCATCGAGAGGCTTGGCGGATCGGCAACGGAGCCCGACGATCGGCCTTCTTACGGTTCAACTTTTGAAAATCTGGAACTTGCGGCAGAACAAGAATTTCAGGAAAGAGGCCGCATCTATTCAGCTCTGTTGAACGAGCACGACGAGGCTGAGGACCAGGAAGTAGTTCGCTCGTTTGCGCTGGCCCGAGCGGCAGAAGCGAAGAACGAGAGGCTCTGCACAGAGGCGTTACAACGATTCGACGACCTACGCGGTTCCGCGCGCAAGTCATTCTACGTTTGCCCGGTTTGCGGATACATCACGGAAGCGCGCACGTTCACGCTGTGCCCAGGCTGCTCCACGAAGGTTCTGCAGTTCAGGGTGGTGTCGTAACTCCCCAGGCGGGGTCGATCACTGTGCCCTTGCCGAATTCTGCCTGGCTGCATGGTCCGGCGCCATGTACCCAGACCGGGCAAAAACCTTTAGTTTCCGTTCGCGGCCCTTTTCATCCTTTACTGTCAGGCGCTTGCCGTCAGGCCTGATCGCCTGCACTGCCAGTTTATGAAACTTGCCATCACGGAAATCTCCTCCTGGAGAGAAGGTCAGCGTGTACTCATTGCGGAGAAAGCCGGTGATGCTTTCGAAATTTTCATGGATTTCTGCGGCGAAACGCGGGAAGTAGGCGATACCTCCAGTTTGCTCGGAAAACGAGTTCAGGAATGATCGAGCCTGCAGGTAGGAAATGTCGGAGCTCCTGCTGCGAGTGTATTCTTCCTCCGCGAGGGCAATACTGAACACGGTGACGTCGCTCCCCTTGAGCCGCTTCATGACATCATCGAACGTAGCCTCACCGAAGGTGTTCGCACCCGTGGTAAGCAAAAGAATTGATTTGCGACCCTTCACGGGTTCCAGTTTGTCCAGGGTTTGAATCAGAGCGTCAAAAAGATTAGCTTCGCTGAACATTGGGAAGCCGAGGCCGCGCAGTGAATCACGCACGTTGGCTCGATTGCGGGTAAAGTCCGCGCGTACGGTGGAATTCATATCGTAGGTCACCAGGGCAACCCAGTCACGCGGTTCAAGCTCGTCCAAAAAACGGTCGGCCCACGATGCTGCCTTTGCGGCGTAGTAGTTATACCCGAGCGAGCTGTATTCCAGCAGCATAACAATTGTGATCGGGGCCGCAGACGGAGCAAAGCTCGAGATTTCCTGCGGCACACCATTGTCCAGCAAGCGAAAGTTCTCCTGCTTCAGGCCGGAGATCACGCGGCCATCTTCATCAGTCACCAGAACATTCACATTCACG
The DNA here is from genome assembly GCA_035933815.1 of Acidobacteriaceae bacterium. Taxonomy (GTDB): domain Bacteria; phylum Acidobacteriota; class Terriglobia; order Terriglobales; family Acidobacteriaceae; genus Palsa-343. The sequence continues at coordinate 46,919 of DASYYN010000251.1, read as the reverse complement.
AGACTGGCTTCAACGGAGAAGTCAGGCGAGGCGTATTGGGGGGTCTCGCTAGCGACGGCCGCCGGTTGTTCCTGCACGATAGGCTGGCCTTCAGTAGTTGCTTGCGCTCCTGCGCTCAGAATAAAGGCAAGAACCAGCGGTGATGCACTTATCCAGACACGACATCTCATACTTTCCTCCTTCCCGTTAAGGCTCGTTGCATCTCTCGGGCCGTTAGTGGATAAGCCACAATGGGAGCTCCCACACACGTTGTAGGCAAACCGGGCTGGATTGGCTATTCACGTGCGAACAGCAGGGTGACTGCAGACGGAAGGGCCAGCGGAGTCTGCTTGACAGACGCGGCGGCTATCTGCGGCAAGGGGGCATCATGCCGTTCTCATTATTTCCGGGATGGGCATCGATTCACCCGATGGTTGTCCATTTCCCAATTGTTCTCCTGCTGATCGCTCCGCTCTTTATCGTTATTGCGACCGTTCTGAAACCTCCGAAGGGCCGGCCCTACATGATTGCCGCACTTATACTTCAGGGACTCGGTACGGCGGCTTTGCTTGTTGCAATACCCACTGGGCACGTAGCGGCACGGATTGTTTCTGAAAACAGCCATATTCGGGAGCTACTGCAGGTCCACGAAAATCTCGCCTTCGAGGCGCGAGGCATTTTTCTGATGCTCTTTCTTCTCTACGTGTGGGTCCTGGTCGCTCCGCGCCTCACCCATCGGGGAGATCGGCTGTTCTCGACCGTAATTCCGTTGTGGTTTCTCCTTCTTTACTGCGCAGGTGTTGTGGTCCTGATTCATACGGCGCATGACGGAGGGCGTCTCGTCCACGAGTTCGGCGTGCACGCAACGACTCCCGGCTCGGCAAACGCCTGGCATGCTTCGGCCGGACCAGAGCACTAACGTACCCACCCAAATCGAGAAAGAGCCACCGACCGGCACAATCAGGCGTTTGGAAACACCCATAGCGATTTCCTGACCTGCGCAAAGCCGAGGTGCTGCAACACGTTCCCGTGGCAGAATCGCACGCGCCTGGAGGGCCCCACAGGCTCACGCCATCGATGAAACCCTGAAACACGAAGGCTACGCTAAGCGCGCGAATTGACGGGTCACTCATTGGGAGTCATGTGAGGTCCTGGACCAGCTGCATTTTCAGGATCGTGGAGGTTACTTCCGAGCCGTTTGTCGACGAAAGCTGCGGCATCCAGACTTGGACCGGCAATTGCAAGAGCAGTATCGGGACCGGTTGGTCGCATTCCGTCGCGCGATGAAGCAGAGCAAGGAGACGAGTATGAAAGAAGGAATTCGACGTTCAACAGCATTCAGCCTGATCGCGGCGCTTGCCTGCTTTCCTTCGTTGCCCGTGACCGCCGGCGCCCAGAACAGTACGCCTGCGGATCCTCCGTTGCCATTGCGAGACACCCTTCAAAAGGGTTACCCGGAATTGTTTGATCTGGCGCCGACACTCAACTTCGAACCGCGGGAGATTCAGAAATTGCGAGAGACATTCAAAGGCAGCAAAGATTCCTGCCGGAACACCTTTCGCAGCCATGCGAAGCTGTATCAACAACAGATCGATTCGGCGCGAAAGAACCTGAAGTCCGGAGGAGACAAGCTTCCCGATACACAGCGTCACGATCTTCACTGCACGATCCAAAATTATGATCTGCTGAAGAGCGAAGCCGATGTGCTTTCCGGACAGGCGATTCCCACCGCGTATGAGAATCTCAACTCCAAGCTCGACCTGATCGAGCAGTGGCCCGAGCAGTATCGGCTAACCATGGCTGAAGTCTCCAGCGGCAGCTACACAACCAGGCGCTGGGGAGACGTCAAAGACATCGGCTTCCGCGTGATCGCTTCGGGTCAGCAGGATGACGTCAAGCGAGGACAGCAGGCGCTGGAGGAGATGCGTCGAGCCGGACTGCTGCCTCCAAACCTGGAAAACAAAGCGATCCAGAGCTATGTGGATTCCGTGGCGCAGCGCATTGCTCAGCACTCCGATCTGAAGGTCCCGCTCCATGTAACGCTTCTCGATTCGCGCGAAATCAATGCCTTTGCTTTGCCCGGCGGATATCTGTTTATCGAGCGCGGCCTGCTTGAGGCGGCCGACGATGAATCGGAACTGGCCGGCGTCATCGCGCATGAGATCGCCCACGATACAGCGCGACACAGCGCGAAGATGATGAAGCGGGCGACCATCGCCAGTCTGTTCTATTCGGCTGCTCAGGTCGCGGCCATGATCCTCACCGGCGGCGTGGCTGGTATCGGCATGTATTACGCACTGCAGTATGGCTTCTATGGACTGGGCATGGTGATCGATCTCAGGCTGCTAGGAGTCAGTCGGGAATACGAGCTCGAAGCGGATCAGCTCGGGGTGCAGTATGCCTGGAACTCAGGCTACGACATGACCGGCTTCAATCGATTCTTCGACAAGATGGCGACGAAAGAAGGGTACGTAAACGGTGTCAGCTGGTTCCGGACGCATCCGCCCTTCTACCAGAGGATGGTGCAGGCGCAGCGCGAAATGATGTTCATGCCGAAGCAGGCCGAGCGGATCGTGCAGACTTCGGCGTTCGAGGCTATGAAGAAAGAGCTTGCGCCCATTGCAGCAGCGGCGGAGAAGGAAGAAGTCGGCAAACCGAGCCTGTTGATGACCAAGGAAGAGGGATGCAAAGCTCCGGAGAAGATTGAATATAAGCCAGGACAGCCAATCGAGGAACTCTGTGCGAGGGCTCCGCGGATGCTTGAAGCGACATTGGCCGACGCTCGCTAGCTCCCATTCGGGTACGTAGCTTTGACACTGCATTTCCCTCGAGTGGGCTCGGCATCTCGTGAATCCGATTGAATCAATCCGAGAACTGAGCACCTCCGATGAATTGTCCAGGATTCTGGACACGTCAGGCGATGTGTTGGGCAAACGACGTCTCCCTCCTGAGTGCTGGCTCCATCCGTGCAGGGCAATGCCTGGTCAGAGACGTGGCAGAGTAAATGCCTTTCGACATGAGCGAGGATGCCAGCGGCATGTGATCTCGCCAAAACGACAGCAGCTGCAGGTGATCCTTTCTTTTGCAATGTGCGAAGACTTTGAATTTCGTCCCGGAAGGAGAAAGCTCGTGGCCAATGTATATCTCGAAGCGCGTTCCAACAGTTGCTCCAAGGACATTTCCACTCATCTATGTGTGGTTTTGAATTGCGCTGATCAGCTGCTTGGAACGTTCAGAAATCAGAAGGAGGCGACCGTTTGGGCACGCGCAATGGGTTACGTTCCTCTTGTCCCCCGTTCTGGGCATCCTAAGGACAAACGGAACCCTGATCACTGGCAAGCCGCTGAATGAACCGGCGCCCGAGCTGGTTACGTCACCACACAGAGATATGTGACCCGGCGCTGAACCTCTAAGAACCATCTATTTCGGGGAAGTCACTTCCCCATAGACCCTCACTCAACGTCCAAAAATGTGACAGATGTGTCTTTGGATTTGGACAATCTCATCTGCGGATGAAGAGCATACCGGCGTTGGGACCTCGACCTCCGCTCAATAAAACGATCGCGAGGTCCTGGCATTGGTACCAGTCAGACGTCAGTCTGACAATCCGTGGGGGCCGTTGTGCACGCCCGCCCTGGGATCTGCTACGGATCCATAACGCACACGGGGCTACATGGTAAGCGAATGATCAGCGCGTCCCAGTGGAAGCATGCGTGCACACACCGGGCTGGGACGGGTGCGCCGTCGAATCCGGCGTTGAGTTATAGACACGCTTCCTGCGATCTTGTGCCGCTCGTCCAGGAAAGGACATCGCGATGAGAGTGTCACGTCTTTCCATTGCATGCTTAGCAGCTCTGGTAATCCTGTTTACCGGATGTCGTCAGCAGACTCCCGCGGTTCAGCCGCGCACGGATCAGGAACTCACGGCGGACGTTCAGGCCAAAATTCAGTCAGAGAGTGCTCTCGCCGGACAAAACATCCAGGTCGCCGTCAACAACGGAGTAGTCACTCTGAGCGGTACATCTGCGGATGCTTCATCCCGAGCTCTGGCCGGCACTGACACCGGATTAGTGCCCGGAGTGAAAGCGGTCGTGAACAATCTGGAAATCCGCCCGGCCGGCGCAATGTCCGCTCTATCTCAACCGGCTCCACGACCTGAGCCGAAGGCCACACACAACAGAAATCAGCGCTCGGATAAGCGCGCACAGCCGAAATCTGAAAAAGAGCGCGCCGAGGAGAGTGCTCCGACGCCTGCTGCGGCTGCTGCGTCTCCGACAAGCGTCCTCTCTTCGCCCGTTGCTCCGGAGCGAGGGCCCAGGAGTGTTACGTTGGCGGCGGGTACTGTAATCCCAGTCCGCATCACCGAGTCTCTCGACAGTGAAACTGCTGAGCCCAATCAGACCTTCCACGCCACGGTCGCCACCGATCTTGAGCGTGGCGGCGTGGTAGTCATACCGCAGGGAACCCCGGTGCTCGGCCGTGTTGCGGACGCGAAAAGCGCGGCGCGGTTCAAGGGGAGTTCATTGCTTGCTCTTGAGCTGACCCGTATCGATTTGCAGCACAAAAGGATCGCCGTCACCACCGATACATTCTCCAAGGAGGGTGCCGGAAGAGGCAAGAATACCGCACAGAAGGTCGGCGGCGGCGCGGTCGTGGGAGCGGTGATCGGCGCACTCGCCGGTGGCAGCAAGGGTGCCGCGATCGGGGCTGCTGCGGGTGCCGGCGCAGGCGCGGGCGTGAATGCAGCGACGCGCGGAGAGCAGATCAAGATAGCGTCCGAGACGCTGCTCAACTTTACTCTTCAGCAATCGCTCTCCATTACCACAAACGAACTGGCACGAACAGAGGCCTCAGGCGGTGAGTCCGAGCTCTCACAGCGCGCGCCGCAGTAGGCGTTAACTCAATGGAAGTGCGGAGGAGCCCTGGCTCGATCTGCCAGTACCGGGGCCGACGTTAACACCAGCCACAGGATTGCTGCGATCAATTGCAACGTTTGCCAGACGGACGGTGCCGTAACTCCGATTGCCTTAAATACGCACTCGCCAAGAGGCCATCGGCGTCCAGGACTAGCGACAACTCTGTTCAATTCTTAGACGAGTGTAGGCGGAAGGGGCCGCAAGTACCGCACGAACTTAGCTCTGCAAGGTGGCCTTTGGGTTGCTCTTTCCAAGTGTGCCGCCTCCCTGCGTAAGCCGGTTCAGGTTCCGGCAGGGCCCGCGGCGAGTGGAGGGAGATATGAAAATCCCATTTATACACCCATTGGTTGCTTTGGGCGCATTGCTGATGACCGGGTTGACTCTGGCGGCACAAAATCCAGATTCCGAGAGGATCACCACGCTTCTTCAGCACACCAGAGAGCACGCGGCGAAAGCTAACCTTGACGCTGAGAAACTTGAGTCTTTCACGCGATCGAAGCTCAGCTGGCAGTCGCATTCGGCACAGCTAAGGCATATGACCGAAGATGTGAACGAGCTTGGCAAAGATATGAGTGATTTGACAGCTGCGCGGTCGGAAGGATCCCCGTGGCAGCAGGAGGCGATCGATGATATCAATCCTCTCCTTCGCAGCCAGGCCGATCACATGACGGCCATGATCAGGCATCTGACCGAAAACCAGACTCTTGTGCATATGCCGGCTTACATGGACTATGCCAAAGCGAACTACGAGCTGTCGCAGAAACTTCTTGCGACGATCAACGACTACATCGGCTACGCCGAGGCGAAATCACGAACGGAGTTACTGGAGCAGAAGCTACTCGTTACTCCGGGAGCAAGTGAGGGCGGAGAGCGGTAAAAGCGCCATTGTGGTTGCTCCAACGATCGGCTTGTGGCGGAGGGCAGAATCAGTTTGCTCGGCTCCTGAACAGCGCTCGTTCAGCGTGGAAAGGAGGACCCATGGAAGGATATTGGCTGTTGCACTACGTTACCGGAAACACGAGCGGTGATGGAATCGCGATGCTGCACGCGGGAGAGCTTCTGGGGGGCGATCTGGACCATCTGTGGAGCGGCACATACGAACGAGAGGGGACGAAGCTTTCAGCAAGAATCAGGATTGTTCCTGCAGTGTCCTCTCAGGAAGAAGAAATATTGGCGCGTGAACAACCAATAATTCTGGACCTGTCTGGATATTGCACCGATGACTTCGCTCGACTTGACGGAAGCGCTGAGCACAGAACAGATATTCGCTTCGAGATAACAATGCGCAAGTGCAAGGCTTCGCTCCGAGGACGGGAGACAGTAGACAAAGCCGCGTAGCCGGCAGTTGGCGGCTCAAAGCCAGCACGGCGCACTGTTCGCCCGACTGCCAGGATCCTGATCTTGCCGGTCAACGAACCTGGACTTCGCGTCTGGATCCTGGCAGACCTCGATAAGACCTGCGGCTCGGGGGGGCGAGTGTCTGGGATGAGAGCGCGACTGACATCACGGCGAGTTCTCGTGCCGAGCCGATAGTACCGACCGTTCTTTGAACTCGGCTGGATGTTTCGCATGGGAGGTATGCAATGAGGTGCGCCTGCGCTGTCATCCTTTTCATGCTTTGCACGTGCGGCGGATCTGAGGCGCAGAGCGCCGTGTATGCCTCGTTCAGTGCCACGGATGCGAGCGTGCTGACACCGAAATGGGAATACGGTGCCACCCCAGGCTTCTACCTCGATCACTGGAAAGGCGGTTGGGCTCACGCCGGCTTCGATCTGCGGGTGCCCCTGCTCGGTTCGGGAACCTCAAAGCTGCAGAGCGCCCTCATAGGTCCGCGCCTGCGCCTGGACGGGGTCCCTCATGGCTTCAAACCGTATGGAGAAGTGCTCGTGGGCGCGAGTCATGTCACAAGCATAGACACTCGCTCTGCCATCCATGGGAATCACTTCCAATACGAGTTCCTGGTCGGAGTCGACAGAAGTGTCTCGCCACGCGTCGACTGGCGTCTGGCGGAAATCTCCTGGGGACGAATCATGCACACCGGGCACACTCCCTTCGCATCAACCAGTGTGAGCACTGGGCTTGTGCTTCGATTTCCATGAGACTGCGACTCCGTGCCACGGTATTTTCGGCGTTGGCCGGTATCCGGATATTTCCGTCTTGTTTCTGTCGCGTCGGTTTCCGCCGTAGCCGTGATATTCGTATTCCCGTGTTATACGGCAGCCCAATTCAGTAAGCCTGAAAGGACCTCCGAAATTGCGTGCCGTGCTGACGAAGATGCCTTCCTTCGGCGTCGGGAAGTAGACATAAAAAAGGCCATTGTGGCGGCGGATGGCCGGTGCCCACACCCCTCCACCGTAGCGATTGCCGCCGATCATGCTGTACCGCGGATCCATTGTCATACGACTGACGACGTGTCCGACGCTCGTCCAGTGGACGAGATCGGTGGAGCGCAGGATGGGAATCCCGGGGACGAAATGAAAGCTGGAGGCAATCAGGTAATAATCCGCGCCGACACGGATGACGTCCGGATCAGAGTAGTCCGCGAAGAGAACGGGGTTGCGGTAGAACCTTGCGAGAGGCGGGCGCAGTGGCGCAGAATCGCCCAGCAGAGCGCTGAGGGCCAGGCCGGCGGCTGCGATCTTTGCTTTTCGAATGTTTTTGCCCGCTCCGCTCATGTTCCGTTCCTGGGGATATGCGGCACGCAGAACACCGCTGGGCCGGCCGCGCCCATTGCGGCCAGCGCACATTCGGCACAGGCGCCCGGGCATTTCCGCCAGGGCGCCCGCCGTCCTCAAAAGACCAGCTTCAGCGAGAGCTGGGCAATACGTGGGTCGTTGGAGTAGTTGGAGTTCTGCGGCGCAGTGCTCGTAATCTGTCCGAAGTTCGAAGTGGTTGCGGTCGTGCCCGGATCGCCGAAGTTGGCGTGATTCAGCAGATTGAAGTACTCGGCGCGGAACTGCAGGTAACTATTTTCGGTGAACGGGAAACTGCGCGCGAGGGCCGCATCCCAGTCCGCATACCCCGGGCCGACAAATGATCCTTTCACGATGTTCCCGAATGTTCCCGGCGCGTTGTTGGTGAAGCTCGCCGGGTTCAGATACGACCTGCAGTGTGTCCCCGCCTTGCACGCCGATCCGCCGTAGGGTTGGCCGACCAGCATGGCACGGTCCCGATTCTGGCCCGAGTGGGAGTTGTTTGTCGCGCTCGACCAAACTGTCAGCGGATCGCCGCTGCGGAACTGCACGATGCCCGTCATCTCCCAGTCATTCAGCAGATACCGTGCGCCCGCGGGCAGATCGTTGAGCGTCTTCGGCTCCGCATATACAAACGATGCCGAGACGACGTTGCGGTGATCGAAGTCTGCCGGGCCGTAATCGAGTGCACGAAAATGCGGCATGTAGATCGGGTAGACGAACGAGTTATTCGCGCCAATCGATGTCGCCGCCTGGTTCCATGGCATGTTATCCAGCGCCTTCGACCAGGTGTAATTGAACTCCCCGTTCAACCCATAGCGCATGCGATGCTCCACCGTGAACTGCATGGAGTTGTAGTTGGTGTTACCGCCGGTGTTGGCTGCCGTGATGGGCTGCGAATAGCAGCTATTGTTGGTGGAGCAGCCCGGCTGGTTGTAGACGCGGGTGCCGTTCACAATTGGATTGAGCTCGATGTTCTCCCACTGATGGCGGCTGAGCTCGCCCACATAGGCCAGCCGTGCCGACGTGCCGCCGGATAGCTGTTGCTCGAGGGTAAAGTTCCATGCGTAGGTTTTGGGATCCTGAAAGCCGGAGAAAGGATCGAAAGTGAGGAATGGCTGCGGAGGAATGGGCGCAGTTCGCGGCGGGGGCTGCGGCGCCGGGAAGGGATTTGCAGCGCCATAGCTTCCGTACGGATCGGCAAACGTAATTTTCGCTCCGCTCGAATTCGTTACGTCGAAATTCGTAATGAAAGGCGACGTGTTTGTGTAGATATTGAAGAGCGTACTGTTGATGCGGCTATCGTAGAAGATCCCCGCTCCACCGCGGAGGGAGCTCTTCCCGTTGCCGAACACATCCAGTGCGAATCCCAGTCGCGGCATGAAGTGGCCCCACTCCGACGGCACTCCCTGAGGATTGAACCCGGAATCGCCGGTAAAACGCAGGCCGGCAGGCGCCAGCGGGTACACCGTCGAGTGCGTGCCGGAGGTCCAGAGCGACGGGAAGAAACTCCCCATCCGGCCCTGAATCTCCTTCCACGGAATAAAGGGCTCATAGCGAACGCCGAAATCCAGTGTCAGCCGGCGAGTCGCTTTCCAGCTGTCCTGCGCATAAAAGCCATAGAACTTCCCGCGGCTGTCGAAGTACTGCCCGGAAGCCTGCGAAAACTCGTAGACGTAGCCGAAGAGGAAGCTGGCCATCGCGTCGCCCGTGTTGTTGGCGTTGAAGGTAAACGCGCCCGGCTGGCGAAACTGATTTGTGATGTCGATTTTGCTGATTTCGCCGTGAAAGCCGAACGAGAGGCTGTGTGTGCCATGCTGCCAGCGGAGATCGTCCGTCAGCGTGTAGTTGGCGCGGGCAAAGTTCGCCAGCGGGTTATCGCCGATATTGAAATACCCGGTGGTCTGGATCTGATTGATCTGCTTCACTGCCGGCTGCCAGAGTTTCACCCCAAGGTCGGCGGCATCGACGCTGCTGGTCTGCGGACCGCGTGTCGAGTTTTCCAGCTGATAGCTGAGAATGAAGTTATTCAGCAGGTGCGGTCCAAAAGTGTGCGTTTCTGAAATCAGGGAGTTGTAGTAGTTGATCTGCGCGTAATCGGAGTAAGTGAGCAGATCCTCAAGGTTCAGGACGCCCGCCTTGTGGTACGCGTCGGAGAAGTAGCGCAGCGTCAGCTTGTCGTCAGGGCCGATGCCCTGATCGTAGCGCGCCGTAATCTCAGCCAGGTTGAAGTAGTTCGGTGCGATGAAACTGATGCTTCCGTTGGCATTCAGGGCTGAAGGAGGAGGGAGATAGGTGAGCAGCTTCAGCGATACCGGGCTGTAGGCGCTTGTGTTCACGTGTGTCGTGTAGGTGCTGCCGCTTTGCGTGCACGACTGAATTGCGGCCGGATTCAGCGGATCGGTGATGCAGGACTTCTCTCCCGCAAAGGTGCCGGCCAGTTGTGCCGCTGTCGGCAGTGTCGAGGCCGAAGCGCTCAGCGCCTGCTCGCGATTGATGGTCTTCTGATATCCAAAGAAGAAAAAGGCCTTTCCCGGGTGGAACAGGTGCGGAATCTCGAGCGGTCCTCCGATGCTGCCGCCGAACTGGTTGCGCTTGAGCGGATCGACGGTCTTTTTGCCATTGACATAGCTGAAGTAGTTCGCGGCATTAAACACCCGGTTGCGGACGTACTCGAAAAGATCCCCATGGAAGTGCTCGGTGCCGCTTTTGGTGATGATGTTAACTACGCCGCCGGCATTTTGGCCGTACTCCGCGCTGTAATTGTTGGTTTGCACGCTGAATTCCTGCAGGGCGTCGGGCATCGGGAACGGAGCGTTTACGTTCGTGTACTCATCGACGTTGTTGCCGCCGTCGAGCATGTAGTTCGTCTGCCCCACGAAAGTGCCGTTGGCGCTGATTGTGAAAGCCACCGGAAATGTCTTGGTAGCGCCCTGGTCGGCCTGCGCCGACGGCGCAACGGTGACGCCCGCCACCTCGGCCGTCAGGGTCGCCGCGTTCCTGCCATTCAGCGGCAGGTTGTTAACCTGCGATGTGCCGATGACCTCGTTCAAAGTTCCGGTCGTCAGATCCACCTGGGCGGCCTGGGCGTTCACCGTTACGGTCTGCGACGCGCTGCCGGGTTTCAACGTGGCGTTCGCTGTGAGTGACGAGTTCGCCTGCAGAAGCAGATTCGATTCGTTGTACGTCAGGAAGCCGGCGGCCTTGACCGAGAGGCTGTACACCGAGGGCGCCAGCCCGGGAAAATTGAATGTTCCTGCCCCGCTGGTGGTCGTCCGGAAGCTGAGAGCCGTGCTCTGCTGGGTAGCGGTCACCTGCGCGCCGGGAATGACGGCGCCGGTTGAATCCGTTACCGTTCCGCTGATGCTGCCATAGCCCTGAGCGCGCGCGCCTGGCAGGCAGAGGAGTGCAGCCAGAGTCAACGCAGCCAGGGGGATCCATTGCTGGAAAGTTTTCATTTCCCGCCTCCGAAATGTCGTCCATCTATTCGTCTGGCCGCGGCTCGTCAGCTACATCTGGGAAGGGCGGATAGCGCGGGTCAGACCCGTGATGCAGCGGAAGCCTTCTTATCTCACTGAGGCGGCGCTGGCTAGACAGCACCCGTCACAGACCGTCAGGGGCGGGGGCAAGTCATGTTGAACAGACGGAAGTTAGCGGACCTGTGAGTTTCTACTCGGTCGAAACGGCCACCACGCGCGGCGGCCCCGGAGTGCCGTCGGTCACGGTGGTCGCGAGCACGATTTGGAGCGTGCCGTGCACGCTCATATTGCCGGTCTGGCGGGCCACGGCCTGCATTAGGTCTCGGTCCGCCAGGAACTCGCCGGCCGCTTCTGTTCCGTAGGTGTATAGGCCCCCGATTACGACGAGGGCATGCCCAGTCTCTGACGGCTGGATGCGCGAGATCAGCGCATAATCCTCAAGTGTGGCGCTGTTGATCCCGCTCGCCGGATCGCGCGGTTGGTTGGTGGACCAGCTCCAGTTCCGGGAAGAAGGATTCCTGGAGTCCCGGATATACACGACGTGCTGTGCAGGATCGAGCGCCAGGCTGTAGCGAAGCGAATGAGTCAGGCGCAGGCTCCATTCATTATTGAAGGCTCCGATCAGCACCACCGCCCGCTCGCGCAGATCGGAGAACGAGATGGAGCTGTCACGCCGGATCAGCACCTGCTTGTTGTGGGTTTCCAGCACAGCCACGACTCGGGCGGCGGTCATGGCATCGGCCAGAGGAAGGGTCTGCGCCGGCCCTGCGCTGGGTACGGGCGTCGAAAGCGAAGGGTTCTGATCATCCGGCAGGCGCGGGGGCCCGTTGGGGACATCACCCACGGCCAGCAGAACCGGGCCAGGAGTGTTCACAACCTGTTGCCAGAACAGGGAGTCCGCCGAAGGCGGGCGTAGCCAGCGATAACCGAGAGCGGCGATCAGCAGCGCCAGTCCCAGGCCCCAGAACAGAAGCGGCACGCCTGCGAGGCGCCGTCTGCGACGCTCCTCAGGCGTGATGGATATGGGCAGTTGCTGTTCATCGGGCGCGGGGTGCATTGGCACGGCAATGGGCCGGTCGCTGGGAGATGTCTCATGCGCGGGCGCGAACTTTGGGAGATACGAGCCGGGATGAAGTCCGATACGCAGCTCGCCACGATGTTTTTCATCGCCGTAATAGATCGCCAGCCGTTTGCGGAGTTCGGATGCTGCCGTCCGGACAATATGGTCGATGTTGGTATCGTACGAAGCCGACCGGCCGAAAACCTCGACGCCGATGGTGCGCTCCTTGATGTTGTCGCCGGAGCCATTCAGGGCCTCGGTGACCACGAATTTCAAAAACGCGACCGAGCGTTTGCTGGACCGGAATACCTCGTCCTGGAGCATGCGCTCCAGTTGTGCAAGGATTTCCTCCGGACGGGGCTCTTCCAGCGAACGGTCCTGGATATCGGCAGCCCTCATGGCGCGAACGATTCTAGCATTCACCGACCGCGGATCACGAACGTGGCAAATGCGCCGGGATTTGCTTCACCTCAGCGAATAAGACCGCCGCCTGTCGTGCGAACCGTAGTGCGACACTTTTGAAAGATCACAGTGAGCGAATAGGACCGTATTTACCTGCAGGAGCCCACGAGATGACCTCTTGGGCCATGCCAGGCAAAAGGAGGATCCATCGCCATTTGGCCGGCGTTAACCTCCATTGGTTTCCCCGCATTTTTCTCCCATGGACATCCCTGATTGCCAAAGTGCTTGTTAGCCTTCCCATGGGTGCAGCACGCGAAACGTTTGCGCGCCATTCGACCACACCAGCACCAGCACACCCTCTCCGCTCGGCACATTCGAAAGCTCCTGAGCTGCCTCGGCAGAGGTGCCTGTCGGCTTCCGATTGACGGATGTGATCACATCGCCTGGCGTGAGCCCCGCACTTTCCGCGGGACTCCCCGATCGGACAGTACGTACGACGGCCCCTGCAATGCCGAGGGGTAGCTGTATTTGCTGGCGAATTTCGGGCGTGAGATCCGAAAGCCCGAGACCCCACACTTCCCTGCTGGCTTTGCCTTGTGCTGTAGCTCGGTCCGGATCCCCGCTGATCGGCTCCAGCGTTACCGGGATGTCTACAGGTTGACCGGCACGCATGACGCGCAGGCGAATGGTCTCTCCAGGCTGGCGAACTACAACTCCCATTTGCAGTTCGCCGGCGTTCGACACTGGGTCCCCATTGAGCCCAGTAATGACATCTCCGCTTTTCAGGCCCGCCTTCTCGCCAGGGGAATTCGGGAGAACTGAATTAACCAGCGCCCCAATTGCCTTAGCGAGGCCGAAAAACTGGACGTTTTCCGGCGTGACGTCGTTGATTGAGACTCCCAGGAACCCATGCACGATCTTGCCTTCACGGGCTAACCTGTCGGAAATTGGTCGAGCAATTTCCGCAGGAATTGCAAACCCCATCCCGGAAAACGCCCCGGTGGGAGAAATCACGAAGGAGTTGATTCCGACCACTTGTCCTTTGGCGTCCACCAGGGGCCCTCCTGAATTGCCCTGGTTGATAGCGGCATCAGTCTGAATGTACTGCCCGGGCCTGTACCGATCTGCAGTAGGATTAGGTCGATTCAACGCGCTGATAATGCCGCGCGTTACTGAAAAGCTGAAACCATACGGGTTGCCAAACGCCAATACCATCTGCCCGGGCTTCAGCTTTGATGAGTCGCCCCAGGACAGGAACGAAAGCCCACCGGCCTCAATTTTGATGACCGCAAGATCCGTCAGAGCATCAGCGCCGATCAGCTTTGCCGGATACACATCGCGATCGCTCGTCGTTACGCGAATACTGCTCGCACCGTCAACTACATGATTATTCGTCAGAATGTAGCCATCAGGAGAGATGATGATGCCGCTTCCCAACCCTCTCTCCGGCCGTGGGTTCCTTTCAATCGGCGGCACAAAGCCTCGACCAAAGGGGGAACCGGGGCCAAAAGACCTGCCGGGCGAATCATCGAACTGATTCTCGTCATCGGCCGTCTCTCTCCTGTCAGCTCTCCACGAGGCTGTGATGTTGACCACTGACGGCGTCACACGCGCGACGAGTGCCTCCATCGACTGATCGAGAGCAAGCAATCCGTTGCTCTCATCTGCCGGAGCCGCCGTGGCCGCCATGGCGACCTTTGACGGCGCAAGACCACAGAAGCCCGCAAAGAGTACGGGAGCCGCAGAAAGTGCACACGCGGCAATTCGCCGCCCGAACAGAGTCTTCCAAAACGTCGTTGCCATGGTCTCCTCGCTCTCCCGGAGCTGACGACCAGCCGTCTTCTAATGGGTCCGTCCGGCGGATTCGTTCCTCTGCCGCATATAGCGATTAGTCGCCGCTTCACCGGGCCAGGACTCTCCGCCGGCGCGAATGGACGGATTGCTCCTCGGCGGCTACATATCGTAGCCGTCCGGGAGTTAACCGGCATAACATCCGGCCTGTCTGCTACTCCTGGCCCGAACTCGGTTCCGCGGTCAAAGCCAACTTCTGCTCCAGATCCTCTGCCCTGGCCTTTGCTTCCGCATAGCCGACATAGTCGTTGATCATTGCCAGCAGCTTTTGCGAGAGCTCATAGTTGGCTTTTGCATAGCTCACATACGCTGGCATGTGCACACGGTTTGGATTGTCGTTCAGATGATTGATCATGGCGGTCATGTGATCGGCCAGACTGCGAAGGAGAGGATTGATGTCGTCAATCGCTTCCTTTTGCCATGGAGAAGCTTCCTCGCGCGCAGCCGTAAGTTCGCCCACATCCTTGGCAAGTTCGTTAAAATTCTCCTTCATAATGTTGATCCGGTCCGAGTGCAGCCGCCAATCCGTGCGTGACAGCGTGTAGGCATCAATCTGTTCAGCATCCGCGTTGGCAGTGGCGGCGTGCTCTCTCGCGTGTTGCAGGAGCGTGGTTATCTTTGCCGAGTCGGCATTCTGAGCCGCGAGGTTCGCGCCAGCCACCAGGATCGCTCCCATTGCCAGAAGTGGATACAAGGCCAATCGCATTTTCATAATCCCTCCCTTGTCGAGCTTTCATTCGCCGGGCCTTGCGGGAAAGGCCTGTGCATCTGAAAGATCATTGACACCACGACGAATTGCAAGCGAGTGACCAGACCGAGAGCGCGGGGCGAAACACCCTTAGCGTGAAAACTGGTCAGGCGCGTCAGAAACTTTCAACAACGCTGTCTCACGATCTGGACAGTTCTGTGCATTGGGATCTGGCCGACTCTGACGTTGGTCGCATCGACTGCTTACAACACGAGCTGTGCTGCTGCCGGCGCCCCGGAGCCGTCATAATTACGGAGTTGGGTGGGGAGACGACCGAGGCCTCGGTGCTGACTGTGGGATGGCAATCTTGCGAGGGACAACAGCAGGTGATTTGGGACTCAGTAGAACGAGTCGGATATTCCCGCAATTACCACGACTGCAGCCCAGGGCGTTGAGGCAGACAGCCGCATCTAATTATTTGCCGAAGCACTCGCGGGATAATAGCCGTAGTAGGTTTCATCCTGGTTGTCAGACTTCCGGAAGAGGAAAAGAATTTTCGCTCTCGCTTCCATGCTGAAATGCGTAGGCAGCCACAGGTCCTCCGTAACGGGCGCCTGATCGAGCTGAAAACGGGTTCCCGGAAGAACGCGTGCGAGGAAACCCTCGATTGAGACCGGGTGGATCACCTCCGCCTCGACCCTGACCCACTGGAAGGACTTTTTCTCAATCCACAGGGTGCCTTCCATCCCGGTGAGGACCTTTGCGCGGCTGTTCGGAGCGCGGTATCCGCGGCGCGGTCGTGCCTTCAGAACGTACACTTCCTGGCCATTCAGAACCTGCTCCTCCGCCATCGTAAAGTCGAATGCCTTCATCATCTCGTTCAGCATCAGTTGATCACGCTGCCGCTCTCGTTCGTAAACGGAGGTTCGTTTTGCGCGATCTGATGGAGATTCACCCGCGCGCTGTCGAGTTACCTGCTCGAGCCTCCGCAGTTCCTCGGCCTGTCGTTCGGGTGAGAGTGGCTCGCCATTGAGGGCAATCATCCGCGAGTACCGCGACCCAAACAGCATGAGTTCCTCATAAGTCCGGGTCGTGTTGTCCTGGTATTTTTCTACTTTGATGTAATTGAAATGAGGTAGAGACTCATAGTTCCGAGCATTTGCGGCGACCGAACGCTGCAGGATCGTAGCGATATCCGGTTCGGCAACTGCGGGCCCCGGAAAGAATAGGGCCAGGCATGCCGCACAAAAGTAAGCTGATGTTTTCATTCATCTCACCGGCTGCAAGACAGCTGCCAAACTTGCCTCCGCGACGCCGGACTCTGCTGGTTTCAATATCGACTAAAGTAACGCGCAGTTTCGAACTTTGGCCCGTTCGGAACTCCTGTTCCGTTCGATAATGGGCGTGCCATGCCTGTGACCAGCGCAAAGCCGGATGCCGCAACCCGGACCCGGCATTTCGTCAGGAGTGGTCTTACTGCTGTCGAAGACCTGGTTTATATCGGCCTGGGGGTGGTTCTGGCCGCCACGGCAATATACCTCCTTGTTATCGCGATCCGCAGTTTCGTAACGGCGCTTATAGCGCACGCTCTATCCGGACAAGTGATCGGCCTGCTGGACCAGATTCTCCTGATCCTGCTTGTGGTGGAGTTGCTCTACACCGTTCAGGTATCGTTTCGCGAGCATGCGTTGGTGGCCGAACCCTTCCTCGTAGTGGCACTGATTGCCACCGTACGAAAGATTCTTGTCCTGACCGCACAGTTCTCGTCTTTGGCCGAATCCAGCGAAGCGGTCTTTCGCCATTCAATTGCCGAACTCAGCCTGCTGGCGGTAATGGTGCTGGTCCTGGTCGGATCGCTGATCCTGCTGCACCGCAACCCACAGATCGCGGGATTCAGTCGTCTGGACGGGTGACGGCTCGCATAATTTCAGAATTGGTTTGCGGCCGGCGGTTGTTCGGTAGAACTCCGAGTCCGCTCAGTTACGGGCAGCGTTGAGCGCCGCCTTCAGTTCTGCGTCGTAGCCATACAGATCGTCGAAAAAGTGCACGGATCCATCTTCCTCCACAACGGCGGTGCCATACAAAACCAGAACAGTGACTGGCGGCAACACGGGAATTCGGAAGGTGCGCTCTCCATTGGAGGCAGAGGTAATCTTCTCGCGGCTCCAGGCCGAATCATGACGGAGCACCCATTCCGCTAAGGAATCCGGGTCCTCGACGCGAATGCACCCATGACTAAAGTCCCGGCGAGCCTGCGAGAAGAGCTGGCGCGCGGGTGTCCCGTGCATGTAGACCGAATAATCATTGGGGAAATCAAACTTCAGCAGTCCCAGCGAATTGGACGGCCCGGGTTCCTGTCTCAGGCGCAATTCTCCCGTGTTCAGCCGGTTCAACAGCTCTTCGCCCGCCGGGACAGGTGCCGGGTTTCCGTCGTTGTCGAACGCGCGAAGCTGATTTTTTTCAAGATACTCGGGGTGCGACCGAATCTCCGGAATGATCTCGTCGCGCTGAATACTCAGAGGCACGTTCCACCACGGGCGGATAATCACCGTCTCCAGCTTGTCCTCAAAGACCGGAGTCCTGCGGCGATAGGCCTTACCAACAATGACGTGCATTCGCAGTGCCAGCTGACGGTTCTCGTCGTAGGCCCGCAATTCGAATTCCGGAATGTTGACGACAATCGCCGGCGTGACCATCGATGGCAGCCATCGCCAGCGCTCAAGGGTCAGCTCGAGTTGTTCAATCCGCTTCGATAACGGGGTGGTCAGAGCTCGCCAGGTCACAGCATCCAGAGTCCCGGTCACGGCCAGGCCGTGCCGAGCTTGCAGCTTCTTCACAGCATCGACGATCGCGCCGTCGTACTTTCCACTCTGCACCGCTGTTTCTGACGGCAGATCGCCAAGGAGGACGAGCCGCTCGGCGAGCGTGCTGATGTCGGGATAGTTCTGCCCGGATCGAAGTGGAAGGCGCGGCCACTGCGGCAATTTCGAACTTTCCTGGGATGCGAGCTGCCGATACTGCACAAGTGCAGCGAGCGTGTTGCGATAACCCCTGAATGGAGGCTCGATCTGCGTCAGCAACGCTGAGAGGCTCTGGTCAGAAGCGAGGTAATCCCGAACAAATCCAGCCGAGTCAAGGCGGTCCTTCGGGCGAATGGCGAAGTGAACCCGGTGCGGATCGATGCGTCCCTGGTGCAGAGCAGCAGCATATCGCATTAGGTCAACGGTGAGGGCAAGGTCCAGTGCTGCGAAGTCGTGCGCTGTCCCGCCCGCATCACGTATGCGGAACGCCCACGGACGGAGTGCAGCGGAGTCATAGTCCTCTGGGTTCAGCCCTTTCGATCCGCTTCCGTCCAATTCGTTCATAATGGCTTCGCCTTTTGGGGTAACGATTGCTTCCGCGAGCCAAAGCGGAGCATAGGCGTTCTCTTCATAGAGGGCTGAGAGGCTCGGTTGAATGTCGCGGAAATCTGGGATGTGCAGAGAGGAAAGGCGTCCCGAAGCAATGATCTGCCGGAGCTCCGCAGAAGTCTGACTGACAGCAACTGGAGGGAGCCGTTCCGAATCGGAGCGAAGCGGAGCGCAGATCGCCACTCCGACGCACGCATACGTAATGAGTGCTCCGTATCTCACACAGAAACTATGAACAGAACACGGGTGTTCAGCCGTGATTGCAGTCACAGGAATGCCGCGAACGCTATTTCGAGTGAAGCAACGGCAGCATGGAGCAATTGCGAGAATTGCAGCCGCTGGCGGTCATTTCCAGCGAGGGCTCCGGTAACGAGAATTCCGCCACCACCGGCAGATGATCCGATGCAACCAGGGATGCTGCGCTGCGATGGATTCTGACACTCTCAAGCCGCAGTTTCCGGTCGAAATAGATATGATCCAGCCGCAGCAGCGGCATCATTCCAGGAAACGTGCGCGCACGGTGCATATGGTTATGGGCAGTTTCGAAATGCGTCCTGAACATGCGCGAGGCCAACCCGCGGGTCCACTCATTAAAGTCGCCGAGTACGATGCTGTGCGCGGGAACGTCTTCGCGTCTGAAGATCTCGCCACCAAAGAGCTGACGGGCCTGGAGCCGCCGCTCGAAGAAAGCAGTTCCCAGATGCAGATTAAAGATCTGGATGGTTGCGCCGGCTCTCCACTCGATCTCGGCTTCGAGGCAGCCGCGCCGCTCCCGGCCGGGAACAGAAATGTCATGGTTGCGCGCATGCCGAATGTGCTTTCGGGAGAGCAGGACATTCCCGTACGCGCCGCCGCGATGGCGCCTGTTCTCCCCGAGTTCGCAGGAATAACCGAGATTGTCGGCAAGATAGCGGGCCTGATGATGATCAGCCCGCCCATGCTCGATCGAGACGACTTCCTGCAGTCCGACCACGTCGGCATCGATCTCGCTCAGAACACGAGCAATGCGGTCGGGGCGGACACGTCCGTCCACGCCACGACACTTGTGGACGTTATAGGTAACCACACGGAGCCGGTTTGAATGGTGTGGATGATTCGTGCTGAGATCAGGGGCCGGAATGCGTACCACCACTTACCTGCTTGTAATTATAGGTCGGTTTCGGATGCCGGCTATGTGCGCGATGGAGCCGAAACGCCTTCAGGCACAGGACAAACGCCAGCCATCCGCAACAAGCTGCAACAGTTATGACCGTTTGATGAGGAAAAAACAGGATGAGCGTGCCCAATGCGACGAGCGCGAGAGCGCCGGTCATCATAGTAGGCGCTTCAGCCGGACCGAGAAGCCGGGACCGTGTTAGCGCAGCACCGGCTGTGCTGCCGATGGCGGCAACGCCAGTTGCAGCTCTCCCCATGCTGACGCGTGCCCGCCTGTGGCGGCGGCGCTGTGTTCGGCGCGGCAGGGTTGGTCTTACTTTCGACCCCTCATGCAGAACGATCTCCGTCGCATTGGACAGGTCATCCAAATACATCTGGCGCATGGAAGAGGCAAACTCATCATCCTCGATCACCACGTCGAGTTCGTAATTGCCCATCCAGCTGGCAATGTTGAGATTGGTCGATCCGACTCGGGACCATCGCTCATCCACGACCGCTGTTTTCGCGTGCAGCATCGTCCCGTTCCACTCAAAGATTCGGACGCCGGCTTCAAGCAGGCTGCGATAGCCGATGCGCGACAAGGCGCGAACAATGGGAATGTCACTGGTTCGCGGCACCAGAAGGCGAACATCGACGCCGTCTAGTGCAGCCGCGCGGAGGGATTGTACGTAAGCCGGCGTGGCATAGAAATAAGCGTCGGTGAGCCATATGGAACTCCGCGCTGTCGCCGACAGCAAAAGGTCGAGGCGGTATAGCCCACCGGTTCCAGGCTCCCCCGTAACAATGCGAAGCGCGACACTTCCTGCCGGGTTGGAGTGAGCATGTCCAGGAGGCTTGATCGCGTCCTCGGCCCCAACCGAGTTCCAGACGCGTCTGAAGGCTCGATCCAGTTCCGCCACTGCCGGACCCTCGATTTGAAGACCGGTGTCACGCCAGGGAGCAATGCCTCTCCGTTCATCTCCGACCCAGTCGTCCCCGACACACAGTCCGGAAACGAAACCAATGCGGCCGTCAACCGTGATGATCTTGCGGTGGTCGCGCCGGAGCGACTCGAAGGGATCATCAAGCCGCGGCGGGTGGAAGCACCGTACCTGTACCCCAGCCTTTCGCAGCCTGTGCCAGAACAGGAAGGGCGCCGAGCCCAGGGCGCCAAACCAGTCGTAGATCACTCGAACCGTGATACCCTCACGGGCCTTGGCCGCAAGCAGGTCGGCAAACTGGCGGCCGATGCTGTCCGCATGGACAACATAAGTCTCGAAGTGGATGCATTGCCTGGCGCTGCGGATGGCTTCCATCCAGGCGGGGTAGTTTTCGGCGGCATCCCTGAGCAGGCGCACACTGTTCCCTGGCATCAGCCGGGCTCCTGCCATTCTTGAGAACGCCCGATCTGCAAGCATGCGTCCCTCTCAACCGACCAACGCCGGCTCCCCATCGACGACCTTCATTGCTGCTGGCGCTCGGAGGTCGCCGCCATGAGCTTTGGCCGCACTTCCTTGCAATCGCCAGTCCAGGTCCGGTGCCCGCAGAGATCCTGGCTCTTGGGAATGCCCTCGCATCGTGGCCAGGTGATTGCAGTGTTGCCATGCCGATGGAGGAGCTTATGGTCTGTGCCAATCCCGATTGCCGGCTGGAGTCGAGCTATTTGCGGGGAGGGAGCCTGTACTGGATTGACGTCCCCCCGACCGTTGCCGAAGCGAAGCAGAAGCGCTTCATTTGGCTTTGCAGCAATTGTTGCAGCAAATTCACGGTTGAATCCTGGAGACCACCGGGATCACAGCTACGGCCACTGCGCGCGCGGGCAGACGTCCAGCTAATTGACTCTCAGCGTGTCCAGAATTTCGAACAACCTGTCAAACAACATTGACGTCGGGAGGCGGACGCGATCCGCCGTCAACCAGCGAAAGCGCACGCGGCAAGTTCAGTGGTTCGACTAGGAAGAAAGCCCTGGGTCGGGAGGAAGGGGCCGAACAGATTACCGGACCAGTGAGCTGACGTGCACGCCGATATAGTAGGGCCACAGCACAATCGCAAGGACACCTTTCCAGAAAGTCAAGTGCAGAAACCCGATCGTGAATAGCCATGCCGCGAACCAGATGCCGCTCATGAGCGTGTGTTGCTCAATTCGTATCTTGGGACAATTTGCCGGGTGAGTCTCTGTCTCCACAGGATTCTCCGTACTGCCGCTCAGAAGTCTTGATCGTACTGGCTGCCGCTGGCTGTGACGCACGGCACAGTTCAGGTATTACAAATTCACCGTTAGGCTCTTCGGTTGGGTGAACTGCACGATCAGTCGGGTCCCCATGTGGACGGACTATCAGGTATTTAACTGATTCCAGTGATTTCGCTTGAAAAGCTGGCGGAGAGAGTGGGATTCGAACCCACGTTAGAGTTTCCCCTAAACACGCTTTCCAAGCGTGCGCCTTCAGCCACTCGGCCATCTCTCCGCGCTCGGCGGGACGCTTCACTGCACGCTTGCTGCGCAGTGCGCGCTATCTCAAATCTACCATGCACCGTTAGCGCCCCAGCGCCATCTACAATAGTCCAACTCATGCCCGCCGAGCCCCAATTTCCTGGCGAGGAACTGCCTTCCGGGGATAGCTCCGACCTTCGGGTCTTCGAGCAGCGGGACGAAACCGTGCGCCTCGGCGAGGAACTCCGCTCGCTGCTGGCCCTCGCCATTCCCGTAGTCCTCTCTGAACTCGGCTGGATGACGATGACCATCGTCGACCTCGTGATGGTCGGCCGCCTCGGGCCAGATGCCATTGCAGCCGTCGGCCTGGGGAACGCCATTTACTACGCGCCATCGCTCTTCGGCATCGGACTGCTGCTCGGCCTCGACACCGTCGTCTCGCAGTCCTGGGGAGCGCGCCGCTACGACGATTGCCACCGCTGGCTCGCGCAGGGCGTGTACATCGCCGCCGGATTCACTCCCCTGCTCATGCTGCTGATGCTCGGCGCAGAGCGCGTCTTCACGGGCCGCGGGGTCGATCCGACAGTCGCCCTTCTCACTCGCCCTTATGTCAGCATCCTCAACTGGGGCACATTCCCTCTAGTTGTGTACGGCGGATTCCGCCGCTACCTCCAGGGCGTCGGCCGCGTGCGTCCCGTCGCCTTCGCCCTGATCACGGCGAACCTCGTCAATCTCGCGGGCAACTGGATCTTCATCTATGGCCACTTCGGCATGCCCGCCATGGGCGTTCGCGGATCGGCGCTCTCCACCTGCGGCGCGCGCATTTACATGGCGGCGGTGCTGATCTACGCAGCGTGGGCTCACGAATCGAAACGCGGGCATAGTCTCTTCGCGCACTGGCCTGCACCAGACTGGAACCGCATTCGCGCGCTGCTGCATCTTGGTCTGCCCGCTGCATCGCAGGTCATCCTTGAGATTGCAGCCTTCGGAGCGGCGACTGTCATGGCGTCGCATCTCACGCCCATCGCGCTTGCTACCCACGAAATTGTGCTGAGTTGCGCCGCCTACACCTATATGGTCCCGCTCGGCATCTCGGCAGCGGCCGCCGTCGCCGTAGGACACGCCATCGGAGCCGGCAATCCCGCGCGCGCCCGCCGCGCCGGATCGCTCGCAATCGGCCTGGCCGTCGCCTTCATGGGCTGCATGGCGATTCTTCTCGTCACGATTCCCCGCCCCATCATCGGCATCTGGACGCACGATGCGCGCGTGCTTGCGCTGGGAGCGCACATTCTCGCCATCGTCGCCGGATTCCAAATCTTTGACGGGACACAGAGCGTCTCCACCGGCGCGCTGCGCGGCCTGGGAGAAACGCGCTTCCCCATGTTGATGAACCTCGCCGGCTACTGGATCTTCGGCCTGCCGCTCGGCGCTGTGCTCTGCTTCGCATTCGGCTGGGGACTCGCCGGCCTCTGGATCGGCCTCACCGTCTCGCTGATCAGCATCGCGCTGCTCTTGTGCACACGATGGCTGCGCGATTCGCGCAAGATTGTCGCGGCAGAAGCGGCAGCTTAGGCACGCGCGAAGTACCTGGCAGGGCAGCAGGCGGAACTTACCGCTTCTTGCCCTTCTTCCCTGACTTCTTCACCAGGTCGCTCAATGAGGTGCGCTCCAGTTCGTCGCGCAGCGCCGCTTCGGCACCGGCAAACACGTTCTTCAGTCTTGAGCGCAGTTTGGAGCTGTCTGTCCCATCAAAGGGTGCGGTGTGGAAGATCTCTCCGCCGTCGAGCGCGCTGTAGACCTCCGCCAGCGTGATCTGCTTCGCAGACTTAGCCAGCCGCGATCCGCCATGCGGCCCCTTCTGGCTGTCGACCAGGCCAGCCTGGTGCAGCAGCGAGAAAACGCGTCGGATCACCACGGGGTTGGTGTTGAGCTTGCCGGCCACGTCATCGGAGGTCTGCAGTACATCCGGTTCGGAGGCCAGCAGGGCCAGCGCATGCACGCCTGTTGCGAATCGGGTATTGACGGCCATGCTCAAACCTATCACAGCTTTGCCGAGGAAAATACCGGGAGTTTGTAACAATCGTCCTCACCTGTCCCGCATCTCACAAATGCCGTACGCTCTATAATTTCCTTTTCCCGAGGGAGCCCTGCTTGCGCATCCTTTTCGTCGGTGATGTCTTCGGCAGCGCCGGCCGCCGCATCGTCCGCGAACACATGGGCCACATCATCTCCGGCCGTCAGATCGATCTCGTGATCGTCAACGCGGAAAATGCTGCCGGCGGATTCGGCCTCACTCCCGGCATTGCCGACGAGCTCTTCGACCTGGGCGCCCACGTCCTGACCACCGGCAATCACATCTGGGACAAGAAAGAGATCATCGACTATCTCAAGTCTGTCCCGGCCGATTCCCATGACCGCCCGCGCCGCGTCGTTCGCCCCGCTAACTACGCGCCCGGCAGCCCCGGATACGGCTTCTATGAAGGCACATTGTCCTCGGGACAGACCTACGCCGTCATCAGCCTGCAGGGGCGCGTGTTTATGGCCAATAACGAAGATCCATTCCGTGTGGCCGACGCCCTGCTGAACAAAATCAAGGCGAAAGTGATCGTAGTCGATATCCATGCGGAGGCCACATCGGAAAAGGCGGCCATCGGCTGGTATCTCGACGGACGCGTGACCGCAGTCATCGGCACGCACACCCACGTCCCCACGGCCGACAATCGCGTGCTGAACAACGGGACCGCCTACCAAACGGATGTCGGCATGAGCGGCCCTTATGACTCCATCATCGGTGTTGAAAAGCAGCTGGTCCTTGACCGCTTTCTCACCGGAATGCCGGGCAAGTTCGAAGCCGCGAAGGGCGATCCGCGCATGGCGGCCCTGATCATCGAATGCGACGGCGCCACCGGCCGGGCCACCTCAACGGAGCGCCTGCTGCTGGGCGAGTAGCGCACGAATCCAGCTCTGCTGCGAAAATAGAACAGAGAGGGGTACGCCGAATTGTCGATCAAATCTCCCGAAGAACTTGCCGCCATGCGCGCTGCCGGACGCGTCGTTCGCCTGATGCTGGAAGCGATGAAATCCGCCGCGCGCTCCGGCATGACCACCGCTGAGCTCGACCGTATTGGTGGCGACGTGATGCGCGAGCACGGCGCCATCTCCGGACCGACGACGGTCTACCAGTTCCCCGGAGTCAGCTGCATCAGCGTCAACGACGAGATCGTCCATGGCATCCCCTCCGGCCGCAAGCTGCGCAACGGCGACCTGCTCAAGCTCGACGTCACCATCCAGCTCGACGGCTACATGGCCGATGCGGCGGAGACGATCATCGTCGGCGAGGGACCGGAGCACTCCGGACCCGTTGCGCTTGGCAAACGTCTGGCCGCCTGTGCAGAGCGTGCATTTCATGAAGCCATGCAGGCCGCGCGCGCCGGCAACCGCGTGCAGGAAATCGGCCGCGCCGTCGAGCGTGCCGTCCGAGCTGATGGCTTCCACGTCATCCGCGATCTCTGCGGACACGGCATCGGCCACACCATTCACGAAAAGCCCAGCGTGCCGAACTGGCCTGATCCGTCGGCGTCGAGCGTGCTCACTGAAGGCCTGGTGATCACCGTCGAGCCCATCATCGCCAGCCGCTCCGGGCGTTCTGTGCTCGCCCGCGATGGATGGACCGTGCGTACCGCCGATCACGGTCTTGCCGCTCATTACGAGCACACGTTGATGATCACAAAAAATGAGCCCGTCCTCCTGACCGCTGCCGCCTGATCGGCGTTAGCATTCTTCCGGAGGAAGCTCATGGGTTCCGACTGCATCGAAAAGGAAATCGTTCTGAATGCACCGGTGTCTCGTGTCTGGCGCGCGCTGACCAGCCATAACGAATTCGGCGACTGGTTCCGTGTGAAGCTCGACGCGCCCTTCAAAGCCGGAGAGGAAGCCAGCGGCCCGTTGCTCGATCCCGGCTACGAGCACATCACCTGGCGCGCCGTCATTCAGGACATCGATCCCCAGCAGTACTTCGCCTTCACCTGGCATCCATACGCCATCGATCCCAAAGTCGATTATTCAAGAGAGGTGCCGACCCTGGTCGAGTTCCGCCTGCAGCCAACGAAAGAGGGCGGCACGCGACTCGACCTGAATGAATGCGGCTTCAACGATCTTCCGCCGGATCGCCAGAAGCAGGCTTTCGAGGAGCACCAGAAGGGCTGGACGCAGCAGATGAAGAACATCAGCGACTACATCGCCGCACATCCGTAGTGCCCCATGCTGCCCAAAACAGCCATACGTCGCTTCGACGCGCTCACTCGTTCTATTTGAAGGGGCACGGCTTCAGCCGTGCCGATAGGTAGGCAAAATCAATCCGGATTTAGCCCCTGAGGGAAGTCTTCAGACCCCTACTTCCCGAACGGCTCGCGCTTCATCGCGCCGTCGCGCTGCTTCACCAGCATCTCCACCTTGCCCTCGGCATCTTCCAGTTGCTTGCGGCATTCGGTGGAGAGGCGCGTCCCCTCCTCGAAGAGCTTTACCGAGTCTTCGAGCGGCAGGTCACCGCGCTCCAGCTGCGCAACGATCTCCTCCAGCTTTGTCAGCGATTCCTCAAAGCTGGCCAACTTTGCTCTCCTCCGGCTTTGCCGCCGGTTTTGCTTCCGAGTTGTCCAGCTTAGGGCGCGGCGGCAGCACGTCCGCCAGAATCTCCGCCGCCGCGGCATATCGGCCGCCGGGCAGGCTGATCTGCACACCCTGCACCATGGTCCGCGCTCCCGCGAGCATCTCCCGCGCGATCTTAACGCCCTCGGCCCGCCCCAGTTCCGGCGTGGACGCGCGCTGCATCCGCGCCAAAATTTCATCCGGCACACTCACGCGCAGGTCATTCTTCATGAACTCCGCGTTGCGCAGGCTGGTCAGCGGCCAGATCCCCGCCACCACCGGAATCCGGAACTCTTCAATGCGCTTCAGGAAACCCTCGAGCACGCGCAGGTCGAAAACCGGCTGCGTGATCGCGTATTCCGCGCCGGCCTCAACCTTATAGGCAAACCGCCGAATCTCATTGTCCAGATCAGGCACGCCAGGATTGGCCGCAACCGCGATCGTGAAGCCGGTGGACGCGCCGATAGGATTGCCGCCAATATCGAGGCCGTGATTCAGCTGCCGCACCATGTTCACCAGGCCGATCGCATCCACGTCGTACACCGCCGTCGCGTCGGGATAATTCCCCAGCTTCGGCGGATCGCCCGTGAGGCACAAAATATTCCGCAGCCCGATCGATGCCGCGCCCAGCAGATCGCTCTGGATGCTCAACACGTTGCGGTCGCGGCAGGTGTAGTGCAGCACCGTCTCGATCCCGGTCTTCTGCTGAATCTGAATGCACAGGCTCTGTGCGCTCATTCTCGCCGACGCGCGCGGCGAGTCGGGCACGTTGATCACGGAAATGCCCATTTCCGCCAGCAACTGCGCGCCCTTCAGCTCCTTCGAGCAGTCGATTCCCTTGGGCGGAACGATCTCCACCATGCTGATGAACTGGCCTTCGTGCACCAGCCTGCCCACGCGCGAGCGCTCTGCCAGCGGCGGCGGAGGCGTCTCCGTCACAATGGTCTCGACCTTCGACGCGCGATGTGCCGCAGCGGTCTGCGCGTCCACAGCGCGCAGGGCCGACTTCATGGCGCGAATGTGCTGTGGCGTCGTTCCGCAGCATCCGCCGATGAACTGCGCACCAGCCTTAGCAAATTTGCGCGCAAAGCTCGCCATGTATTCCGGCGAACACAGATAAATGTTGCGGCCGTCCACCGATCGCGGCATCCCGGCATTCGGCATAGCGATCAGCGGCAGGCTCGTTGCGCTCGCCATGCGTTCAATGGCCGAGAGAACCGTCGCCGGACCAACGCTGCAGTTGCACCCCAGCGCATCCACACCCCAGGACGCGATGCGCGCCGCCGCAATTTCCGGAGCGCTGCCGTCGAGACAGTTGCCATCCTCATCCACCGTCACCAGCACGCAGACCGGCAAATCCGGTGCGGTCGCATGCGCGGCGAGCACGGCCTGCTCCGCCTCGTTCAGCGCGGTCATCGTCTCGACAATCAGCAGATCGGCACCCACCCCGGGCCCGCCGGCAGCCAGGGCCTGAATCTGTTCCGCGAATGCCGCCCGCGCTTCATCGAGCCCGGTTTTTCCCAGCGGCTCCAGGTGCACGCCCAGGGGCCCGATCGACCCGGCAACATACGCCGTGGCCGCCTGCTTGTCGGCCATTTGCCGCACGGCCTGGCGCGCCAGCCGAACCCCGGCCTGATTGATCTCCGCAACCTTGTCTCGCAGTCCCGGCCGCTCCAGCCGAAAGGCATTCGCCCCAAACGTATTCGTCTCGACGATCTCCGCGCCGGCCTGCAGATAATCCTCATGCACCGAGCGCACCATCTCCGGCTGCGAGAGGTTCAGCTCGTCATAACAGCGGTTAATGAAGACTCCGCGCCCGTAAAGGGAGGTGCCCATCGCCCCGTCGCAAAGGACAGTGCGGCGGCCAAAGATTTGCTCGAGACGGCTGCTCATCTGTGGGTATCCGTCCCTCCATGCTATCAGGGGTTGTCAGCAATGCAGCCATGGCGATCCGCCCGGGCCGCTGCCCAAATCAGGCCGCGTTCCCGAGACCACCTCCCCGGGCAGAAACATCTCTCCTGCCCTGATATACTTGGCTTTCCCACGAGTCCATGAGCCATGCAAATGGTGAGGTCCTGAGATTTTGAAGAAGAGACGTTCCCTGTACTCCTGTGGCGTTCTGATCGCGGTCTTCATCGTCTGCATTGTGGCGGGTTCATGCGGCAAGAATTACTACTTTGCCGGCCGGACACTGCCCCCCAGCGGCGTTCTCAACCGGGTGCTCGTCGCCGAGCAGAATCCCAGCGCCTTCTCCACCGGCTCGCTGCCATTCCTGGACGCCTACTACGACATTCGCCACGCTCACAACGCTGCCGGCGGACAGTTCGAGATTTCAGGCTACTCAGGCCATCTCCCGCTCAGCATCCAGAACCTGCCCGAGGAGCAGGCTGGCGCGGTATATAACGCCGCCGACGGCTCTTTGTCCCTGGTAGGCTACGGAGCGGAAAAGGTGAGCGCCACCGTCAGCGGCGGCGGCGTTTCCAGCGCAGAGGGCAGCCCCTATAACGGCATTTTCATCAGCCGGGACCTCAATTACGTCTACGCCGCTAATCCCTCCGCACACGTCATCACGGTAGTCAATCGCAGCGGCAGCGGTGGCGGAGCCTCGGTCGCGCTGAATGTCGCAAACGCCTACGGCATCTCCGTCAATCCCGGTGGGACAGTAGCGCTGGTCTTCATTCAGAACACGACTCAGGCGCCGAACCACACCGTCAACGTCGACACGCCGAATTCATTCGCCGTGTACAGCGTCGTGCAGCTGAACGCGACCCAACAGGCCGCCGCCGTCAATAATCCCAATTACCTCGGCGCGCAGGATTGCCAGCCGCTAAAGCTGCCCACCTGGTGCGTTTTCCCGGTCAGCACCGGCCCCAATGCCAGCTTCGACCACCCCATCAAAGCCGTCTTCTCTCCCGACGGCAGCACGGCATATGTCGTGAACTGCGGTCCTGAGTGCGGTGGCACCACGGCCAGCCTCACCACTATTCCCATCACCGCGTCCTCTCTCAATTCCGGCAGCTTCGGCGCCAGCGGCATCGCCCTGGTCGCGCAAAGCAACATCCCCATCCCCAACGGAGCCACTAACGCCGTCTTTAACGGCAACACGCTCTATGTGGCTGGGCAAAAGCTGCAGTCCTCCGGATTGTTCGCCGGCTTCCTGACCGTACTGAACATGCCAGCCGGAAACATCGCCGGCAGCTACTCCATTGGAGACGGCATTCACAATCGCATGGTCTTCGCCGACGACAACACGCTCTGGATCGGCTCCTCCCAATGCAACGCGGGCGTGCGCTTCCAGCAGGCTCAGGCCGGAAAGAATGTGCCCTACGGCTGCATCACCATGTTCGACACCTCGAAAAACACGGCAACCGTCAACGCCTATCAGGGCGACGGCACCGGCATCGCCGCGATCACCGGGTTGCACAAGGTCTATACCACCGAAGGCGGGCAGATTTATATCTACAAGACGCCCACTATGGCCGCTCTCGACAACACCAACGTGACCATCGCCGGCACCGCCATCGACGTCGCCTATATGGATGCCACCAGCGACGCCAACAACACCAACTACTAGCCGCCGCACCAGCAGAGAACGAACATGGCAGAACAGGTCTCAGCCGAAGTTCTGGCCATAGCCGCGCACCGTGACGATGTGGAACAGACCTGCGGCGGCACGCTGCTGCGCATGCGGTCTCTCGGCGTCACCACCGCCATTCTTGACCTCACGCGCGGCGAAACCGGAACCCGCGGCTCTGCGGAAGACCGCGCCGCCGAAGCCGCCGAAGCTGCCCGCATCCTCGGAGTCGCGTGGCGTGACGCGCTCGATATTCCCGACGGCCGGGTCGAGAACACCTGGGAAAATCGCCTGAAGATCGTCGAGGTTCTGCGCCGCATCCGTCCTCGCGTCGTTATCCTTCCCTACTGGACCGGCCGGCATCCCGATCACTACACCACCTCGATCGTCGGCTACGAAGCCTGCTTCCTCTCCGGCCTGGCGAAGATCGACATAGGGACCGCGCCGCATCGCCCCTTCAAAATCGTCTACGCCAGCCTCTATGCCGACGTGCGCCCCAGCTTTGTCGTCGACATCACCGACTTCATCGAGGACCGGCATCGCGCGCTGATGGCCTACAAGTCGCAATACGCTAACCAGTCCGCCGGCAGCGGCCTCTTCGTTCCCGAAGAGGAAATCCGCGAGCGCACCTTCGCCGAAGCGCGTCACTTCGGAACTCTCGCCGGCGTACGCTATGCCGAGCCGTTTGTGCAGAAGGAAGTCGGCCTGATCGGCGACCTTACGCTGCTCCCGGTCCAGTCGCTCTAAGCTGGAAAGGGCGGCACACGACTGCGATGAGCACCCGCGAGCACTGGGAACACATCTACGGCACCAAACCCACCGACCAGGTCAGCTGGTACTCCCCTCATCTGGAGACCTCGCTGGACCTGATCGAGCGCGCTGCGCCCTCCCGGCAGGCTGCCATGATCGACATTGGTGGCGGAGCAGCGACACTCGTCGATGACCTGCTCGCCCGCGGTTACGAGAACCTCACCGTCCTCGATATCTCAGAAGCCGCAACCGCCACCGCGTCCAAACGGCTCGCCGCGCAAGCCAGCCGCGTCCACTGGCTCATCGGCGACGTTGCCCAAATCGACCTTGCCCCTGCCCAATACGACCTGTGGCACGACCGCGCCGTCTTTCATTTCCTCACGGATCCCGCCAGCCGCTCTGCCTATGTTCGTCAGCTCCTTCAAGCCCTGAGACCCAGCGGCCACGCGATCATCGGCACCTTCGGCCCGGAAGGTCCCACGCGCTGCAGCGGCCTCGACGTCGTCCGCTACGACGCCGCCGCGCTGCGCCAGGAACTCGGCCCTCGTCTTCAACTCCTCGACAGCTTCAAGCAGCAGCACCGCACGCCCTTCGGAACCAACCAGCAGTTTCTCTACTGTCTCTTCCGGCTCGAATAGCACGGGTCGGGCAATATGAGTCGAGCAGCACATCTCGAATTTTTCTCTGCTAGCAGCTTTTCTCTAAGCGCCTTTCTCTAACAGCTCTTCTCTAACCGTTTTTCTCTGACGTTTTGATCTAGCCGCTGCCCTCCAGGTTATCTGGACTTGCCCCCAGGCAAACGTGTACATTGGCCAGCGAACCTGCCATTTTCTTCCACCGGAAGGAACCGCACAGCGTGAACCTGACCATCATCGACTGGCTCATCATGCTGCTGTATTTCGCTTTTGTGCTGGGCATCGGCTTCGCACTCAAGCGCTTCATGAAAACCAGCAAGGATTACCTCCAGGCCGGACGCGCCCTCCCCGCCTGGATCTGCGGCCTCGCCTTCATCTCCGCCAACCTCGGAGCCCAGGAAGTCATCGGCATGGGCGCCTCCGGCGCCAAGTACGGCATCGTCACCAACCACTTCTACTGGATCGGCGCCATCCCCGCGATGATCTTCGTCGGCGTCTTCATGATGCCGTTCTACTACGGCTCCAAGGCGCGCTCCGTGCCCGAGTTCCTGCGCCTCCGCTTCGACGAAAAAACCCGCGCCTGGAATGCCTGTACCTTCGCCGGCATGACCGTCTTCTCCTCCGGCATTTCCATGTACGCAATGGCGCGGCTGATCCAGACGCTCCACGTTTTCGACAAGCTCTTCATCTCCCTTGGCCTGCCGCTCGACTGGATATTCCACTTCGCCATCCTTCTCTCCGCCATCATCGTCCTGCTCTACATCTTCCTCGGCGGACTCACCAGCGCCATCTACAACGAAGTCCTTCAGTTCTTCCTCATCGTCGCCGGATTCATCCCGCTGGTCTGGGTCGGCCTCAAGAATGTCGGCGGATGGAGCGGCCTGCGCCACGCGCTGCCCTCCTCCTACATGCATTCCTGGCAGGGCATGGGCAGCCCCAATACCAATCCTCTCGGTGTGGACTGGTTCGGCCTGGTCGCCGGACTCGGATTCGTCCTCTCCTTCGGCTACTGGTGCACCGACTTCCTCGTCATCCAGACCGCCATGGCTGCCAATTCCGAGGAATCCGCCCGCCGCGTGCCCCTCATCGCCGCCATTCCGAAAATGTTCTTCCCGTTCCTGGTCATCCTGCCGGGACTCATCGCCATCGCCACGCCCGTCGTCACGCAGCACGTCATGAGCCAGGCCGCTCCCGTCGGCCTCAGCGCCGGATCAGAAGGCCACGTCGAGCGCCTCGACGTCGGTCGCGGACTCATCCCCGCCAAAGTCGATCCCGTCAGCGGCAAGATCATGCTCGACACGCATGGCCAGCCCATCCTCGACTACGACCTCGCCATTCCCAACATGCTGCTGCACTACTTCCCCACCGGCATCCTCGGACTCGGCCTCACCGCGCTG
This sequence comes from Acidobacteriaceae bacterium, assembly GCA_035933815.1. Lineage (GTDB taxonomy): Bacteria > Acidobacteriota > Terriglobia > Terriglobales > Acidobacteriaceae > Palsa-343. The sequence continues at coordinate 13,876 of DASYYN010000251.1, read as the reverse complement.
CTGGCCAGCTTCATGTCCGGCATGGCAGGAAACGTCACGGCATTCAATACCGTCTGGACCTTCGATCTCTACCAGTCCTACATCAACAAGCACGCCAGCGATGCGCATTACCTCAAGATGGGCCGCTGGACCACGGTCGTCGGCATATTAATTTCGATGGGCACAGCCTACGTCGTCCTCGGCTTCAACAACATCATGGACACGCTGCAGCTGGTCTTCTCCATCGTGAACGCGCCGCTCTTCGCCACCTTCCTGCTGGGCATGTTCTGGAAGCGCACCACGGGCCACGCGGCCTTCACCGGTCTCGCCAGCGGAACCATCGCCGCCATGATCCACCACGGCCTCACTCTGCCCATGGGGGCACACCCCGGCATCCACGGCGGCTGGCTGCATGTCGTCCACTACTACCCCAGCGAAATGGCGCTCGACTTCTGGCAGGCGATTTTCGCCTTCACCATCAACTTCACGCTGACCATCATCATCAGCCTCTTCACGCAGCCGCGGCCGGAGAATGAGCTCGTCGGCCTCGTCTACTCGCTCACGCCCAAACCAGTCGAGCATCACATGAGGTGGTTTGAGAAGCCGTCGAACATCGCCATCGGATTGATCGTGCTTCTCGTCGCCCTGAATCTCATCTTTAAATAAGGAGCCGCCGCCTTGAGTCTCGACCTTCGCATTCCCATGGGCCTGATGTTCACCATCGTCGGCGCAATCCTGACGATCTACGGCGCGATCACGAATGGCAGCGATCTGTACCAGCGCTCCGCAGACCTGAACATCAATCTCATTTGGGGAATCGTGATGCTCGTCTTCGGCCTGGCTATGTTCCTGCTCGGCCGCTACTCCGACACGCACCCGAAGGAACCCTCCCACGAGCCCGCCGAACGCCCCCACATCCCCGGTCACTGATTCCCAAATAACACTTCTTGCGACTTCCAGCCGACCGGCGTAATCTTAACTAAACGGTTAGTCAAATGGACCCGCAGCCCCTATCCCGCTCTGACCGAACCCGCGAAAAGATCCTTCAGGCCGCCATTGCCGAGTTCAGCGAGCACGGCCTGGCCGGCGCCCGTATCAGCGCCATCGCCGCCGCCGCCCAGGTGAATAAAGCCTTGCTGTACTACTACTTCAACGGTAAGGAAGCGCTCTACACCACCGCCCTCGAAGAGGTGGCCAGCAGCATCGCCATCCGCGCCATTGCCCTCCTTGAACTCGACTGCAGCCCTGGCGAGCGCCTCCTCCGCTTCGCGCTCCAGCATTTCGACCGCATTCTCTCCAGGCAAGGATTCCAGGCGCTGATGCAGCAGGAGATGATCCGCTTCCGCCAGGGCGAGAGCCACGCCATGGGCCTCATCGCCCAAAAGGCCTTCGGACCCATGTTCGGGCGCCTGCAGGCCATCATTCAGGAAGGCATCAGCACCGGCGAACTCTGCTCGGTCGACGGATTGCAGGTGGCCTATTCCGCCCTTGGCGCCAACGTCTTCTACTTTCTCAGCGCGCCCATGATGCAGATCATCTCCGCCGGGGACCCGCTGGCCCCCGCCTCAGTCGCGCAACGGCGTACCGCATCAATCGAGTTCCTCGGCCAGGCCCTCTTCACCGATCGCCGCCGTGGCGCCGAGCTGGCGCACGCTGTCCTCGCCTCCATGCCCATGCCGGAAATCAGTCCACAGCTTCATCCCGGCGCAGCGCGAAGCCACCAGCCAGAAACGCCGAATTCCGCGACCATTCCGCAGGACGGCTCGACAGAAGTCGTGGGGAAGAAAACCGCATGAAACCGCGCAATCGCATTTTCATCATCATGGGCATGCTGTTCGTCTTTGCCCTCGTCTTCTATTTCTTCTCGACGAACCGCTCCTCCGATCTTGAGCTCGTTGGCACCGTCGACGCCAATGAAGTGATCGTCAGTTCGCGCATTCAGGGACGCATCGAATCGCTGGCCGTGCAGGAAGGCGACCACGTCACCGCAGGCCAGTCCATTGCCACAATTCAGGCGCAGGACCTCGCCGCCGCTCGCAATGCCGCCGAGGCCAACGCACACAGCGCCCAGTACAAGCTGGCGCAGTCGCGGGACATGGCCCGCCAAACCGTCGGTGAGACGCAGAGCCAGGTGGTCGCCGCTCAGGCTCAGCTCCGCGCCGCACAGGCGGCTCTCGCCCAGGCACAGGCGAATTACGAACACCAGGAAGCCGACACCAAACGCGCCGTCGCCCTCGCGCAGTCCGGAGTTGCCAGCGAGCAAACCCGCGATGAGATGGTCACCAGCCTCAACGCTTCGAAGGCCGCCGTCGAATCCGCGCGCGAAAATGTCTCCGCCCAGGAAGCCGCCGTCCGCACCGCGCAGGCGAATCTCTTTCAGGCGCAGGCCGCCATGGCCACCGTCGCCTCCACCCAGGCCGATGTCCGCAACGCGCAGGACATGCTCGACCAGGCCCAGGTGCAGCTCGGCTATGCGAATATAGTGTCTCCCGTCACCGGAATCGTGAACACACGCGCCGCGCTCCAGGGCGAAGTCGTCTCGCCCGGAACGCCTATCGTCACCGTCGTCGACCTCTCGCAAACCTGGGTCTATGCCCCGCTCCCCGAAACCGAGGCCGATGCGGTCCAGCTTGGCGACAAGCTGCGCGTCGTCATGCCCAGCGGTAGGGCCGTTCAGGGCACCGTCATCGCCAAGTCCGCTCTGGCTGGATTCGCCACGCAGCGCGACGTCAGCCGCCGCAAGCGCGACATCGAGACGATCCAGCTCAAGCTGCTCGTCGACAATCCAGGCATGCGCTACGTTCCCGGGATGATCGCCCAGGTCTTCGTTCCGCAAAGCAAGGTGAGGCAGAAATGACAGCCGCCTCTGTTCCGGCTATTGCCGTCGAGAACATCGTCAAGCGCTACGGCACCTTCGAAGCCGTCAAGGGCGTCACCTTCAGCGTGGCCGACGGTGAAATCTTCGGCCTGCTCGGCCCCAACGGCGCCGGCAAATCGACGCTGATTCGCATGATGACCACGCTCATTCCCGTCACCGAAGGCCGTGCGCTCATCGCTGGCCACGACGTGAGCCGCGAGCCCGACGCCGTCCGCCGCCTGATCGGCGTCATTCCCCAGGCGCTCACCAGCGACATCGACCTCACCGTCGAAGAGAACCTCTCCATCTACGCGAAGCTGTATGGCGTTCCCCGCGCACAGCGCGAGCGCAACATCACGAACCTGCTCGAAGCCGTCGACCTCACGAAGTGGCGTGAGGCGCAGACGAAGACGCTCTCCGGAGGCATGCGCCGCCGCCTTGAGATCGCCCGCGGACTCGTGCACAGCCCGCGCATCTTCTTCCTCGACGAGCCCACCACCGGCCTCGATCCCGTCTCGCGCGTCGCCGTCTGGGAGATGCTCGACCGCCTGCGCGTCAGCATGAAACTCACCATCCTGATCACCACACACTATATGGACGAAGCCGACAATCTCTGCGACCGCATCGCCATCGTCGATCACGGCAAGCTCGTCGCGCTCGACACTCCCATGGGCCTCAAGGCCAGCGTCCCGGGCAGCAGCGTCGTCGAAGTGCACTTCAATGGCGATGTCCCCGCACGCGAGCAGCGGCTGAAACAGCTCGCGGACGTCACCGGCGTCGAGTCGCACGGAACAGGCGCGTATCGCGTCATGACCTCCAATGGTTCCCAGACCACAACGCAATTGGTCGAACTGGCGCTCAGGACCAGCGACCCCATCACGTCGCTCAGCGTGCAGAACACCACACTCGACGACGTCTTTGTTTACTACACGGGCCGCCAACTGCGCGATGAGCAGGTGAAAGCTGTCTCGTTCATGATGCCGCCGCGCCCGGGGATGCAGCCATGAATCGAATGATGGCCATTGTGGAGCGCGAGCTACGCAAATTTTTCCGTTCGCCCGCTCTCATGCTCATGTCGATGATGCTGCCGCTGGTCCAGCTCATCATCCTCGGGAATGCCTTCGGCGGCAAAATCAGGAACGCCCGCATGGGTGTCGTCGATTACGACCACGGCGAACAGGCCCTCAGGATCCACGAGGCCCTCGTCGCTGTGGAAGCCAATCTCCGCACCTTTACCACCGTTCCCTACCAGAATGAAGCACAGGCTCGCGACGATGTCCAAACCGGCAAGATCGACGCCGCCCTCGTTATTCCCGCCCAGTACTCCCGCCGCGTGCTCGCGGGCGAATCTCCGCAGATCGGCTTAGTTGTCGATAACTCCGATCAGTTTGTCAGCAGCAGTATCGAATCCGAGATGCAGTCCCTGGTCGAGGCTCTCAATGCGCCGCTGATCCAGCCGAAGGTCGTCCAGAACATTACGCTCGGCATCGTCGAGCTGTATCCCTACGTCGAGTACATGAAGTTTCTGCTGGCCGGCTCCATCGCGCTCGCCATGTATGTTTCCGTCATGATCGGCGGCGGCATGTTATACATCGACGACAAAGCCCGCGGCGTCCACGAAGGCTACCTCGTCACCCCGATTACGAAGCTTGAGCTGGTCCTTGGGCTGAATCTTGCCGGCGCCATCAAAGCGGTACTCGCGGGCGTCAGCCTCACCGTTATCGGATCGCTGCTCGCCGGCCTTGGCGTTATCTTCCGTCCCGGCGCCGTCGTCCAGCTTGCGCTGCTGATCGTCGCCACCTCGATCGCTTTCAACGGAATGATGTTCCTGCTCATGGTGCGCATCGACGATCCGCTCGTCCCGCGCGCCATGTTCGGCGTGCTGAATACCCTGCTGTTCTTCCCCAGCGGCGCCATTTATCCCATCGCAGCCTTTCCCAAATGGCTCCGCGCCATCGCCGTCGTTGATCCCTTCACCTATGCCGTCCACGGCCTCAAGGCTATCCTTATTAAGGATGGTGGATTTGCAGCGATCCGGTCCGACTTATTCTTCCTCTTCGCGTTCGGAATTGCTTCCCTCCTGATCGCCACGCCTCTGTTCCGGCGCACCCTCTAAACAGTGAAGCGGGCATCTCTGCCCGCTTCGGTACCGCACATATCCCGGCAGTTATTCCGGTTTCGCGCTCTTTTGTTTCCGCTGGGCCGCCCAGCGCCGCTTCAGAGCCTCCGAAATCCGCCTGCGGCCTTCAGGCGTCAGACGGCGCTTCCTTCCCGGCTTTTGTTTGCCTTTCGATGTGCCTTTCGGCCTTCCCCGTCTCGGCGCCGTCGAACTCCCGGCGAGCAGCGCACGCGCTTGCTTCAGTCGTGCAATCTCCTGCTCCAGTTCTTCAACGATCTGCTTAACTTCCACATATCCTCCCTGGTGCATATTCTGAGAAGCCGTCCAGCACTGACCCCGGGGGAAGGATGACTTCCTTCGCGTCTGCTGTTACCAGATTAATAGTCCGAAGAGTAAGTTGACAAATGTGCTCAGCAAAGGCGCGCGCCCTTAGTGCTGATCTTCTTCGCGCGAAGGACGCGGCGCAGGGATGGCCCGATCCGGTGCGCGCGATGTTATGCCCAGGCGATGGTCGCGTCCGCTGTCCTGCGTGAACCGCTTCAGATCACGCATCGTCTCCTGCTTATCGCGCGCGTAATCCATTGCCATCCTGGTCAGCGCATAGGTGACGATGTCGCTGTGGTGCAGACCCTGCATCTCCGGATCGCGCCGGAAGTTCAGCCACAGCCGGTGCACCAGCTGTACATCCTCGGCGCGCAGCGAAGGCGCGTGCGGCCCGATGTGAAATGCCTCCGACTCGCCGTCCGGCATCACCACGTAGAACGTAAATTGCCGCTTCGGCTCCGGCAGATTCTCCCACGCCTGCCCCACGTGGTACGCCTGCTCCTGCGCGGACATCCTCGTCGACAGTCCCGCCACCAGCGCCGCCACCTCCAGAGAGTTAGCAGTCTGCACGAGGGCGGCAAAGATATCGCCGGCCGGCACCACCAGCAGAGAAATATGTTTCCCAAAGCTCTCCGCGACCGACACCGCCTTGGTGAACAGCATCTGCTCGTGCTCGCTGAACAGCTGGTTGTCCAGATACTCGGGGCCGCCGGCGCCCATCATGCGGGCCGTCAGCACCACAATGTCCTGCTGGTCCGTGTTGGTCCGCGCCAGAGCCCACTTGAGCGCAAACGGGTTCACCGCATCGCGCATCGTCACCAGCACGCCGCCCGGGCGAACCGCGAGCGTCTCGCGGCCGATAGTGTCCTGCTGCTCCAGCTGGAAATGCTCCTTCATCTGCTGCTGAGTCAGCTGATAGCGATGCGCGTTCCTCTTCTCCGAAATGACGAAAATCGTGAAGAACACCGCCGTGAACGCGATCCCGCTTTCCGTCGCCACGCTCTTCGTCACCAGATTCACCATGGCGGTCATCAGCAGCGTCAGGAAAACGCAGAAGAGCCCGATGGGAAGCTCTGTTCCTCCGATCCGCAGGTTCACCGGCACCTTCCAGCCGCGTTCGCCCTTGTATTTCCAGCGCAGCACCAGCATGGCCAGCGCATTGAAGGTGAAGCTCCAGATCACGCCAAAGGCATACGCCTCACCCAGCATGATCACGTTGCCGCGGCTCACGACTATGGTGAAGAGTTGCAGCCCTGTGACCAGATTGATGATGCGGTAGCTCGTCCCGAACCGCCGGTGCGGCTTGCGGAACCAGTCCGTCAGCACGCCGTCTTCCGCAATCCGCATCATCACGCCGTTCGCGCCGATGATCGACGCGTTGATCGCTCCCGACAGAATCAGGAATCCAACCAGCACCACAAAGACACGGAAGATGATCTTCAGGACCAGCGGTCCCCACATGTACATCGCCATGCCGGCGATCAGATTGTCGCGGTAGACCGGAACCCGGACCGCGTCCGGGATGATCATCACCGCCAGCAGCGAGCCGATCCCGGTAAAGACGAAACTGTAGATTGCGATGACAATCGCTGCGCGCTTCAGGTTGCTGAGCTTCGGGTGCTCGATCTCGCGGTTCACCTGCGCCAGGGTTTCCTCGCCGGACATCGCCAGCACCGAGTGCCCGAAGGCCATCAGGATGCCGAATACCCCCAGCATGGTCGAGAGCCGCGTGCCCCTGAGAAAGCCCAGCGCGTCCGGCGCGAAGTGAAGGTTGGCCGAGATCGGCAGTGGCGGCAGCTTGGCGTGAGTGTGAAAAGCCGTGATAAAGCCCCAGCCCAGCAGCAGGACCACCATCACCGTGGTCACCTGCATCACGTTCAGCGCCTTGTCCGAGGACTCCTCGATTCCCTTGGTGTTCTCCCACCAGTAGTAAATGGTCACGATGGCGGCCAGAAACGCCGACGTCTCATTGATGGGGAATTGCGCCGCTGCATGCGCGTTGTGCATCAGCCAGCCAGGCAGCAGCCCGTGCCCGGCGCCGACATCGAGCAATTCGTTCAGCAATCCGACAATATATTGCCCGGCCGACACGCCCGAGATCGGCCCTGTCAGGATGTAATCGAACATCAGGGCCGAGACGCTCAGCTTGGCGAAATTCCCGCCCAGCGCCTCCTTCACCACGCGATACACGCCGCCGCGGGTGAACATCGAGCAGCTTTCGACGTATACCGACCGCACCGCAAACGAGAACAGCATCACGCCCAGGATGAACCAGGGCGCCGCCTTCCCTACTGCCTGCTCCGCGATGCCGCCTGCATAAAACGCCGACGAGCCAAGATCGTTCAGAACGATGGCCGCTGCTCGCCAAAACGAAATAAAGGTGAGCATGACCGAGGAAGCCACGACCAGCTTCACACGATCCGAAGGCGCGTACCGGGTGGTTCCTGAGGCCATGAAAATAGTTGTAGGGCTCGCCGCGGCCGGATTGCCGTCCATCGACGCGCCCAGCGCTGAGTGTATGTCGGGTACGCTGCACAGTCAATGGAACTGCACCAAAGCCGCTGGATCCGGCCGCTCCATTGCGCTCGCGAATGAAGCGCAGCCGTCGGCATCCAATTTCAGCAGAGCAGGATGCCGGATTGAGACTCCCTGCCCGGCAACATGGACTGGTACACTCATGCCCAGAATCGCGAACATGGCCGAAGCTTCTGTCGTGCGACCTCTGACGGCGATCCTGGGCACGCCTGTAACCAGCGCGCGCGGGCGTCTCCGCGGCCGCCTCAAGGACGTCGCCGTCGGTACGGGCGCGGACGCGGGCCGCGTTGCCGGCCTGGTGATCAAAACCCGCAAGGGTCTCGAACTTGTCTCCGCCAACGATGTTCGCTGGACTCCCAGCGGCGCTCTCGAACTCCGCCCCGAAGCCGCTCTCAACCAGGTCCAGGGCGAGGAGGGCTTCATCCTCCTCCGCCAGGACATCCTCGACCGGCAGATCATCGATGTGCACGGGCGCAAGGTCGTTCGCGTCAACGACGTCAACCTGCGCTGGACGCCGGAAAACGGGTCGGGCGAGCAGCTCTGCGTCTCGGAAGTCGAAGTCGGCCTCCGTGGCGCCCTGCGCCGCCTCTTCACCGGGGCCATGCCCAAACGCGCCATCGAATCGCTGGCCTCGAAGCTGCCGGCACGTGTCATTCCCTGGAACTTCGTCGACATGATCGAAGTCGACCCGGCCCGGCGCGTGAAGCTCAAGATCGAGCACGAGCGCCTGGCCCAGCTGCACCCCTCCGACATCGCCGACATTCTCGAGGACCTTGCGCCCGCCGAACGCGAAGCCGTGCTCCGCACCCTCGACGAAGAAGTCGCCGCCGATACCCTGGAAGAAGTCGAGCCTCGGCTGCAGAAATCTCTCGTCCAGGCGCTCGACTCCGAAACCGCCGCCGGCATCGTCGAGGAAATGGATCCCTCCGCCGCCGCCGACCTGCTCGCAGAGCTGCCAGAGGAGCGCTCCGAGGCCATCCTCGAGGAAATGGATCCCGAGGAACGCGAGGAGGTCAAAGAGCTTCTCGAGTTCCGCGAGGATTCCGCCGCCGGCCGCATGACCACCGAGTACGTCGCCGTTCCCTACACCGGCACGGTGGCCGATGCTATCCGCGCCCTCCGCGGCTTCGAAGGCGATCCCGAAACCATCACCGAGATCTATCTCATTGACGAATCGGAAGTCCTGCGCGGCGTCGTGCCGCTGGCGCGCCTCGTCCTTGCCCGGCCCGAAACTCGCCTTGAGCCCATCGCCGAAACCCGCTTCGTCTGCGCCCGCTCCGACCAGCATGAGAACGACGTCGCCGAGCTCTTCGACAAATACAACCTGCGCGCCCTGCCCGTCGTGGACACCCACAGCCGCCTCGTCGGCGTCGTCGAAGCCGACCACGTCATCGCCTTCCTGCGCGCCAGGCAGTGACACAAGCCGCTTAGCAAGATGCCTTAGCAAAAAAACTGTTAGCAAGAAACGTTTAGCGAAAAACCGTTAGCAGGAACTTCGCCAAGAGTGTTTCGCTAAACGTATTTCGCTAACAGCTTCTCGCTAAACGTTCTTCTCTAACAGCTTCTCGCTAAACACCAATTACCCCGCACAACTCCTCCACGGCAGCCGCACTCTTCTTCAGCGCCGCATCTTCTTCCGCGGTCAGCTTGATCTCGACGATCTGCTCGATCCCGCGCGCGCCCAGCTTGCACGGCACGCCAATGTAGTAGCCGCTGATGCCGTACTCGCCTTCGAGATACGCGGCGCAGGGCAGGATCTTCTTCTTGTCCTTCAGAATCGCCTCGACCATCTCCACGGTCGCCGCCGACGGAGCATAGTACGCGCTGCCCGTCTTCAGATACTTCACGATCTCCGCACCGCCGTCTCGCGTCCGCTGCACGATAGCCTCGACGCGCTCCTTCGAAATCAGCTCCGTGATCGGAATCCCCGCCACCGACGAGTACCGCGGCAGCGGCACCATCGTGTCGCCATGCCCGCCCAGCACAAACGCCGTCACGTTCTCCACGGAAACGTTCAGTTCCTGCGCAATGAACGTGCGGTAGCGCGCCGAATCCAGCACTCCCGCCATGCCGATGACGCGCTCGCGGTTGAACTTCGACTGCCGGAACGCCGCCTGCGCCATCGCATCCAGCGGGTTCGAAACGATGATGAGAATACAGTTCGGCGAGTTCGCCACCACCTTTCCCACCACGTCCGACATAATCTTGTAATTCGTTTGCAGCAGATCGTCGCGGCTCATCCCCGGCTTGCGCGGAATGCCCGCCGTGATCACCACGATGTCCGAGTTCGCGGTGTCGGCGTAATCATTCGTCCCGATGATCTGGCAGTCGCGCTTCTCGATCGGCATCGCCTCCAGCAGGTCAAGTCCCTTGCCCTGCGGCACGCCCTCGATCACGTCGATCAGCGCCACATCCGCCAGTTCCTTCGAAGCAATCCAGTGCGCGGCGGTCGCTCCCACGTTCCCCGCGCCAACAATCGTTACCTTCTTCCGCATATCTCTCCTTGTTGTGTTCAGTTCGGAGTGATCGCATCCCGCTCAACAAGCTTCCTGATGCAATCGTCTTCGAGTGACATTAGCTCGTGTGCTACTCGGATCCGATCCAGTTCCGCTGTTTTCAGTGTCGCATTCGGATTTTCGATCAAGAATTCGCATACTGCATGGAGCGCTAACTCGAGCTCATTCTGGTCGAGAGTTTCACGAAACCAGTCGCGGTATTTTGACGCGCTCTCGCCGCGGTCAAATACGGCTCCCAGTGGAATTAACTGTTTCCGCACGTCATGCCATAGCTGTTCTTGTTCATGCATCCGCCCTCCTGCGCCGAAGGCGCGTTCGCCTGGACGGCCAGTCCTCACATATTCCCAATCATCCGCGTCGCGAACTCGCTGGTCTTCACCTTGGTCGCGCCCTGCATCTGCCGCTCGAAGTCGTACGTGACAAACCGCTGCTGGATCGTCTTCTCCATCGACGTCTCGATCAGCTTCGCCGCCTCGCTCCATCCCAGGAACTCAAACATCATCACGCCTGACAGCATCACCGATCCCGGATTAATCACGTCCTTGTCCGCATACTTCGGAGCCGTGCCGTGCGTCGCCTCAAACACGGCGTACCCGTCCCCGATATTCGCGCCGGGAGCGATGCCCAGCCCGCCCACCTGCGCCGCGCACGCGTCGGAAATGTAATCGCCGTTCAGGTTCGGGCACGCCAGAATGCTGTACTCCGCCGGCCGGATGATCACCTGCTGGAAAATCGAATCGGCAATGCGGTCATTGATCAGAATCTTGTTCTTCCACTGTCCGTTTCCGTGCGATTTGCCTATCCTGTCCAGCGTGTTCTTCACCTCGGCATACAGCTCTTTGCGGAACTCTTCGTTTGCAAACTCCAGTCCCGGCTCGATCATCGCGGCGTTCTGCTCAATGCTCAGCCCCGGGTTCGCCTCGACGTTACCCAGAATCCAGCTCTCGCGCTCCGTGATCACCGCATCACGGAACTCTTCGACCGCGACCTCGTACCCCCACTCGCGAAACGCGCCTTCGGTGAACTTCTGAATATTCCCTTTGTGCACCAGCGTCACCGTTTTGCGTCCGCTCGCCATTGCGTGCTTGATCGCATACCGCACCAGCCGTTTCGTCCCGGTAATCGAAATCGGCTTGATGCCGACGCCGGAATCCGTGCGAATCTTCTTCTTCCCGCCTTTCAGCATGTCGTCATTCAGAAAGCTGATCAGCTTGTTCGCTTCCGGCGTCCCCTCCCGAAATTCAATGCCCGCGTACACGTCCTCCGTGTTCTCGCGGAAGATCACCACGTCCAGCTTGTCTGGATGCTTCACCGGACTCGGCACGCCCGCGTAGTACTTCACCGGGCGCACGCACGCATACAAATCCATGATTTGCCGCAGCGCCACGTTCAGCGAGCGAATGCCGCCGCCCACCGGTGTCGTCAGCGGCCCCTTGATGGACACGCGGAAATCCGTCGCGGCCTTCACCGAATCTTCCGGCAACCAGTTCTTGAATTCACGAAAGGCCTTCTCTCCGGCATAAATCTCAAACCACTTCACCTGCCGCTTGCCGCCGTACGCCTTCTCCACGGCCGCGTCGAAAACCCGCTGCGACGCGCGCCAGATGTCGCGCCCCGTGCCGTCGCCCTCGATAAAAGGAATAATTGGATGATCCGGTATCTGATACTTGCCGTTGGCATACTGAATCGCCTCGCCGCCTTCAGGCAGGGCAAGTCCGTTGTAGGTCTTCTGCATGTGTGCTGATTGTCCTTGATGGAAAAGAGTCGAAATTTCACGGTAACACCCGCTCCGGAAGCGTTGCAAACTCTGCGCCGTCTCGTTCCGCACAGCGGTAACATGGCGCATATGCTCGTCCGGCTCGCACGTCTCTCGCTCTGCTTCTCCGCCGCGCTTCTCGCGTTTTCAGCCGCCGCTCCCGCGCAGCAACCGCCGGTTCGCGTCGCCATCGTCGGCCTCGAGCACGGCCACGTCACCGGATTCCTGCACGCGTTCCCGCAGCAGCGCGACGCCCAGCTCGTCGGCATCGTCGACCCCAACGCCGACCTGCGTGCGAAATACGAACAGCAGTTTCATCTGGATCACGCACTCTTCTATCCCACCCTCGATGCGCTCCTCGCCGCCCAACATCCCGAGGCGCTGCTCGTCTACACCTCCATCGGCGAGCATCGAAGCATCGTCGAACAAGCCGCCGCGCACCACCTGGACGTCATGGTCGAGAAGCCGCTCACCCTCTCGCTCGCCGACGCGCTGGCCATTCGCCGCACCGCCCGCGAACACCACATTCACGTCCTTGTGAATTACGAGACCACTTGGTACCCCAGCAACCACGCCCTCTATAGCCTGATGCAGCGCGGCGCGCTCGGCGACATCCGCAAAGTCGTCATCCACGACGGTCATCAGGGCCCGAAGGAAATTGGCGTGCAGCCGGAATTCCTCCAGTGGCTCACCGACCCGGCGCAAAACGGCGCGGGCGCGCTCTACGATTTCGGCTGCTATGGCGCCGACCTCATGACGTGGTTCATGCACGGCGAAGCGCCGCTCAGCGTCACTGCAGTCGCGCAGACCGACAAACCCGATATCTACCCCCGCGTCGACGACGACGCCACCATCATCCTGCGCTATCCCACAGCCCAGGCCGTCCTCATGCCTTCCTGGGACTGGACCTTCAGCCGCAAGGACACCGAAATGTACGGCAGCAAAGCCTACGCCGTCGCCGTCAATTCCAATCACATCGTCGAACGCATGGCCGAGTCGAGTCCCGAGGTAGCCCTCACCGTCCCGCCGCTGCCGCCGCCGCAGGACACATCCCTGCACTATCTTGCCGCCGTCGTTCGTGGCCAGCTTGACCCCGACCACGACCTCACCTCGCTCGACACCAACATCGTCGTCATGCAAATTCTTGACGCCGCCCGCCAGTCCGCGCACACCGGAAAAACCATCACCCTCCACCCGCTGCCCTGAGCCGCGCTTTCCGGCGTATTCTGAAGTGTGGTTCCCCGTTTCCTCGTCGCCGGCCTCGCCATCGCCCTGTTCGCTTCCGCGCCCTTCGCGCGCGCCCAATACTCCGCCGACCAGCCCATCGGAACCAGTGCCCAAAAGGTCCCCGACTGGCAGAAACACGCCGGCATCGATCAGAACCTCAACGCCCAGCTGCCGCTCAGCGCGGCTTTCAAAGACGAATCGGGCCGCGATGTGCAACTCGGGGACGAGTTCGGCCACAACAAGCCGGTCATGATGGCGATGATGTACTACAACTGCCAGCTGCTCTGCCCGCAGGTGCTGCACGGCATGGCTGAGGCTCTGCGCGCCAGCGGCTTCCACACCGGACACGAGTACGATGTCGTGGTCGCCAGCATCGACCCTGCCGACACGCCCTCCGCCGCTGCGATGGAGAAGCAGCACTTCCTCTCCATGCTCGACGCGACCCCCTCCGCCGCCGGGTCCGTCCACTTCCTCACCGGCCCGCAGTCTTCCATCACTGCGCTTGCCCAGGCCACCGGATTCCACTACGTCCGCGTCCCCGGCCCCGACGGCAAGCTCGACCA
>DASYYN010000238.1:0-4535 GCA_035933815.1 Acidobacteriaceae bacterium | reverse complement strand
AGCATGCTTTGCTGCTTCTTGCGCGCCGCGCCCAGGAACTCGCCAACCGGAGTGGAGTCGGCGGGAGACGCCGCTTCCGTTCCCGGCTGCGGATCATAGGGCTGAGTATTGATGCCGGTTCCCCCTTCAGCTTTCGTCTTGATCAGGTGCAGGCCCTTGCTGCCGTCGTTCCACGGGCCACGCTCGTCGCGGCCTTCCTCACCCTCGCCCGTTGACGCATTGGCATACTGATCGACAAGGCCGGGCGTCGGCTGAATGATCCCGACGGCGAACGGCGGCTTCTCCATGCTCTCCAGCGCAGCGGCAAAGGCGCGCATGTGCGTGATCTCGCGCGTCATCAGGAACTGCAGCGCCTGGCGCGAGCCTTTGTCCTCGGTGAACCCGATCAGCCGCTCGTAGACGATCTTCGCCCGGCCCTCCGCAGCGATGTTATTGCGCAGGTCCACCGCCAGGTCGCCGGTGATCTTCAGGTAATTGGCCGTCCACGCATTGCCGACTGAATCCTGCAGGGCGACTCCGCCTCCTCCTGCAATGGCGATCAGCGGATCGGCCTCCGCCGCATCGCGGCTCACCTTCATCGGCTTCAGGTGCATGCGAGCCAGCGCGCCGATCACCTCCAGGTGGCTCAGCTCTTCGGTGCCGATATCCATCAGCAGGTCTTTGCGCGCGGGGTCCTCGCAGTTGATGCCCTGAATCGAATACTGCATGGCGGCAGCCAGTTCGCCGTTGGCCCCACCGAACTGTTCCAGCAGCATCCTGCCGAAGCGGGGATCCGGCTCGTCGATGTTCACGGTGTACATGAGCTTCTTGACGTGGTGATACATAGCAATCGCTCCTTTGCGCAGGCAAAACGCTCCACGGCGCGTGTGAATGGGGATCGCTGGTCGGGCTGGCGATGCAGGATGGGTCTTCTCTGTGGGAGTCGCCGCCGCCCGGCTGAGGTTGCAAAGTGGAGCGTGATTCCAGAGCGCCGGAATCAGTGCTTGTGAAGAATGGAGCGCGGCGCGTGCGTGGTCATCTGCGGCCACACAAATTCGCGCAGCAGATCCGCTACGGCGGCTCCGCCAATCTCGATGCATCCGTTTTCCGCGACTAAGCCGGCGCCGCGATTCGCCTTCGGATAATAAAGGTTCGAGAGCGCGCCCGCAGCAAAGTAGGCGAGGATGTGCGAGTAGCAAAACTGCTGATGTCCGTTATCGCCCCGGCACACGACGGCCTGCTCTGCGGCGTAGGAAGCACGCGAGGTGATGGTGCCGGTTCCCTTGTAGAAATACCGCGGGTCCTGCCGAAACAGTGAGGGAAACACCGCCTCCCCAAGCATCTTGCTGTCAAAGGTGTTGGCATACGCAGCGGCGTACCGCTTGCCAAAGCCCTCAAGCCCTGACCCGAATCCCGGATACAGTCCCTGAAACTGCTCTCCGCCCGCAATCGCCCCGGCTTCGATGAACGTGGTGGGATCGATCAGCGATCGCCACGCGAGGTGGAACTTCAACTTGGTGTTCAGCGCCG
This sequence comes from Acidobacteriaceae bacterium, assembly GCA_035933815.1. GTDB lineage: Bacteria > Acidobacteriota > Terriglobia > Terriglobales > Acidobacteriaceae > Palsa-343. The sequence goes on along the minus strand of DASYYN010000238.1, from coordinate 3,026 downwards.
GAGCGTTCCAGTCGAAGCTCGAATAGAAGTTCGGAAACACCCCCATGATGCGCTGTGTTTCCTCGATGTGGACGTCCTCGGTGGCGATCTGGATCTGATCCGCGCTGACGTGCACGGTCGTCGTGCCGATCACAGGCAGCACAATCTCCGGCAGATAGCGCGTCTCGCCTTTGCCCAGCGTGACCTTCGATGAACTCGCGGTCCCCATATGCGGAGCCGTTACGGTCACCGTGAAAATGCCCTGCGGCAAGTCAGAAAATGTGAACTGGCCGTCGCCGCCCGACTGCAGCGTCCGGGTTGCGTCCGATCCCTGCTGCGAAAGCGTCACCGTAGCGCCCTGCACCACGCCGCCGTTGGTGTCGGTGACCGTGCCCGATATGCTTCCCGTCCCCACAGCCTGGACCGGCGGCTCCGGAACCACTGGCGAGCTGGCGGGGAAGCCCGGCGCATCGGGCAGGGAATCGGCGGTGGTCTGCTGAGCGGCCGCGGAGAGCGCGAAGAGGCTCAGAAGCGCAAACATCGCGAGCGAGCAGCGACAACGGTTGAAACGGGATCGATCCAAAAATTCTCCTCGGAACCCGGACTAACCGGGAAAAGACACACAAAGGGTGCGCGATCCAATAATCGCTGTGGTTAGGACGCCAAATGCAGGCCAGTGGTCATCCGGGTTCTGCTCGAATGACCAATTCTTCATCCGCGGGCAGCACTCCAGGCACCAAAAAAGTGGGGAACCCGCGTCGAAGCCATTATGTCGCAGGAGGATACGCCTCTCCCGATCACGTCGTCCACGGAGCCGGAATGGGCTATCGCGGCTGAGGCTTGCTATCGGGACGTGATCCAGGCCCTGCAGCAGGCGCAAATCCCCACTGCCGTGGGGGGCGGATTTGCCCTGCACAAGCATACCGGCATCTGGCGCACGACCAAGGATTTAGACCTGCTGCTCGAACCGCGGCACGTCGCCGGCGCGCTGGAGCAGCTCAGGAACGCCGGCTTCAAAACGATGGTCAAGGACCCGGTCTGGCTGGCGAAGGCCTTCCGCGGCAACTACTTCGTGGACCTGATTACCGGCGTCGGCAACGCCAGCATCGTCGTCGACGCCAGCTGGATCGAGCGCTCCCCCACGGATCAGATCCTCGGCCTGCCCTGCCGCGTGCTGGCCGCCGAAGAGATGATTGCCTCGAAGGTCTTCGTCACACGCCGCGAGCGCTTCGACGGCGCCGACGTGGCGCACCTGATCCGCGCCTGCGGCGACCGGCTGGACTGGCAGCGCATCCTCGACCTGCTCGGCTGCCACTGGGAGCTGCTCTACTGGTCGCTGGTCTTCTATGCCTACATCTACCCCGCCAACATTTCCCTGGTGCCGCAGCGCATCTGGGCGGAGCTGGGTGGGCGCTTTCAGGAGCACGTCGCGCATCCACCCAAAGAGGCGCCCTCCCGGGGATCGCTGGTCGATCCCTTCATGTTCGCCATCGACGTGAACGAGTGGGGCGAGCGCGACCTTTACCGCGAGTACTGCGAGCGGCACCCGTGCCTGCTGGATGAGGCGGCTGCCAAAGGAGACGATTCCGGGTCCCCCAACACCGGGAGCAGGGAATGAAGCTGGCGGCTGTTGCCGATATCCATCTGAAAGCCGAAGATCACGAGCGCAACGTGCGGTGCTTCTCGCCGGTGAACGAGCTGGCCGACGTGCTGGTGATCGCCGGAGACCTGACCAATCACGGCACGACGGAAGAGATGCGCGGCTGCCTGGCCGTGCTGCAGAACATCCATATCCCGATCGTCGCCGTGCTCGGCAATCACGACCACGAGAGCGGCCACCAGGATGAGCTGGCCGGCATGCTGCGCGTGGCCGGCGTCACGGTGCTCGACGGACACTGCTTCGAAGTGGATGGCGTCGGCTTCGCCGGCACCAAAGGCTTCTGCGGCGGCTTCGCGCCCTACGAGCTGATGCCGTTTGGCGAAGGCGGCATCAAGAACTTCGTCGAGATTGCCGAGCGCGAGGCCATCAAGCTCGACTACGGACTGGCGCAGCTGCACACGCCGGTGAAGATCGCCATCACCCACTACGCGCCGATCAAAGAGACGGTCGTGGGCGAGCCGGAGCCGATCTTCCCCTTCCTCGGCAGCTCGCGGCTGGAGCGCGCCCTCGACCGCCACAAGCCAATCATCGCGCTGCACGGCCACGCGCATCACGGATCGTTCAGCGGCGAGTCGCAGGGCGGAGTGCGCGTCTGCAACGTCGCCCAGGCGATTCTGCGGGAGCGCGGCGAGCAACACCCGTTCACGCTGTTCCAGGTGTGAAGCCAATCTCCGAATCGCGGCCAGAAAGACCTTGATTGAAAACAGCAGGGTTAGCGAATGCCGGATATCTTCGGCGGCGGCTAACTCTGTCTGCGCGTATCAGGTGCGAGAGGGCCGCGTTGTGATCACGGAGGCGGCCGTCTGTGATCAATTGAAGGTCGCGAACGAGGTTTCTGATTCATTCCGGTGCAGATGGGAGACGGCCGCCTGTGATCAGCTGAAGGTCGTGTTTGACGGGTTCGCGGCCGTGATGTGATCAGAGACGGCCGTGAACGCGGTCACTTTTTCGGCGTGAGCTGGGCGACGAGACGGTCGATGCCTTCATCATCGAGATCGCCGAGGTCGGGAAGCGGTATGCCTGCGATGGTGATCTTCGGAGGCAGAGGTGGCGCGTCCCTGCGGACGAGTCCGGTTTCTGGCGTGGGCATGAGAGGCAGGTCGCCGTAGCGCTGGAGCAGGGTGCGGAGGATGCGGCCGGCGGTTCGGTCGGCGATGTGGCCCTCCTTGAGCGAATAGAGGACCTGCAGCAGCTGGCCGGGGATTTCCTGTTTCGGGTAAGCAGGGAGCGAGCGGACCAGATCGCGCCAGCAGGCGAGGCGGGACCACGGGCGATCTCCGGGGGCAGTGCGGTGGCGGAAGGGCGCTCCGTGGTGCCGGCAGAATTTGTGGTTGCGGTTGGCCATGCAGCGGCACTTTTTGCCGCCGGGCAGGATGAAGGCGCATTC
>DASYYN010000208.1:0-9081 GCA_035933815.1 Acidobacteriaceae bacterium | reverse complement strand
TGCTGCTGCTCGCCGTTGCGCTGGCGGCAGGGTGGCTTCCGGCCCGGCGTGCAGCGCGCGTGGATCCAATGCAGGCATTAAGGCATGAGTAGAAGTGCGTCGTGGCAGAACGAGTAGCTGCCACGACCGCACCTCCTGGCCTGCGGTTCGTTAGTGAATCAAGTAGCGAATCCCGAAGTTGGGGAAGATCGGTGTCTGGTCCGCTTCGGTAACAGGTTGATAGAAATTTCGGGGCTCCCACATGTAGCAAAGAAGATTCGTGCGATTCAGCAGATTCTCTACCCCGCCGTAAAGCTCCAGATGTCTGCCATGCACGCGAATATCTTTGTCGATCTGAGCATCCAGTCTGCTGTAGAAGGGTCCACGAGCCGCATTCAGCCTGGCGACGTCGTAAATCGGCCTGTCCTGCGCCCGCGAATTGGGCACGTCGTAGGGAGTGTACGGGCGCCCTGTCGTGTAGGTGTAGCGCGTCGACAATTCGTAGCCGCGCCCCAGCCTCTGATGACTCGCGAAGTTGACGATCCAGGGGAAATCGAAGTTGCTGGAACGCATGACCCCGTCGATCCCGGCGAACTTAGCCCGTGAATACGCGACTGAGGCGCGCAGGTCCAGCCGGGAGCCGAAGTGGCTGGTGTCCGAGATTTCGACGCCCGAGGAACGACCCCGCCCCGCACTGTTCATCCGCAGCCACACCACCTGGTCGGTGAGCGAAGAGGCCATGTTGTGGAAGGTGACCGACGGATATTCAGTGGAAGCAGGAATATCGTCGTACTGCTTGTCGAACGCCTCGATGTGCAGCTGAGCTTTTGCGCCGCGCGACCAGTCCAGCCCGGCAATCTCGTGCGTCGCGCGCATCGGGCGCATGATCCGGTTCTCTGCAAACGCCAGCATGTAGACATAGGGCGGCAGCTGCGCATAGCTGCCGTAACTGGCCTCCAGCGCCCATGAACGGTTGATCGACCAGCGCGCGCTGGCACGCGGCGTGACGGTCGTGTGGCTGCCAAACGCGAATGTCTGCAGCCGCGCTCCGCCACTCAGACCGAGAACCCTCCACGGTTGAACCGTGATCTGGCCGAAGGAAGCCGTTTCTGCGGTCGCGAAAGCGGACGAAAACGACGTGGTATCGCTGCGTCCGGGATCGGCCGAATACGGCGAAAACATCCCGGCGGGCTGAGAAATGGCGAAGTGCGGCCGGTCCAGCTGGACGGAAGTGCCCGCATCCAGAGCCACTCGGGTGGTACTGCGCTCATAGCGATATGCGGCGGTTGTGAACGCATCGTTCGAGTGATCGAGGTAGACAGGCGTGACCACCAGCCCGGGAACTCCATGACTGCAGCCATCGTCGTCCGGCCCGTAATACTGCTGGTGCAGTGGGTCGATCAGCTGATCGTCCTGATTAATATGTTCGACCTGCTCGGAATCGCTCACGCTGACTACTCCGAAGGACCTCGGCGAATACACCTGCTGCCAGTCCAGCCCTGCTGTGTTCCGCCATCCACGGTAGTGCGAATCGATGGTGCTGGTTTCGAGCGCGTCTTTGGCGCACGGAACGACATCCAGGGAATCCATCCCCGCAACATCCAGCAGCGTCAGACGGTTGCCCACAGCGTCGCTGCGCCGAAACCGGGCAAGCGCATTGGTGTACGCGGGCAGGTGAGCGCCGAAGCTTTTGCCCAGCGCGTTAATGATGCCGTGATGCGCCGACAGCAGCAGATTGCCCCCGCCGAACGCTCTTTCTTCGAGCCCCCCAAAGCCCTGGATTCCAACGTCGCCCTCTCGATGTTCCTCCCCCGTTTCGAGTGTCGTGATTTCGGTGACCGAGGAGAGCCGTTCAGGATAACGCGCGTCGTAGCCGCCGGTGGCGAGCGATACGCGCTGCACTGTGGCGGTGTCGATCATCGGCCCAAATCCCCCCGTAGTCCCCAGCATCGCCAGCGAATTGATGTTCGGCATTTCTATGCCGTCCACCAGGAAAAGGTTCTCGACAGGATGGCCGCCGCGAACGAAGAACTCGTTGGACATATCGCTGCTCGACACCACACCGGGCGCGGTCTGCAGGTATCGGGAAATGTCTCCGTAAGTTCCTGCGGACGAGATGATCTCCTGAGCGCCTGCGCGGAAGGAAACTGGCTCGGTTGTATCCACCTGCTGGACCGTACCGCGAACTTCAACGGTGATCCTGACCGGATGACTCGGCGTTCCTATCGCATCGAAAAGGGAGGCCGGTTCTGCGGTCGACGGCGCAGGAGAGGCACCGCCGTTCGGCGCCGTTCCTGGGTTGATCTCGAGCTTCGCGAGCGCTGTCTCCTTTTGCGATCGGTCGTGTGAGCGCGGCGTCACCGTTGCCGCCGGAATCAAATGCGGTTCGTGAGCCGGCTTGTCTTTATCCGCTGCCGATGACGAACCCACTGCCAGCCCTGCGATGAGCAGCAGACTGAAGAGGTGCGAGGGGGAAGATTTGACCATGGATCACGAAGCCGCGCCGCGGCAGCCCTCCGGAGGAAAGGGGCGTCGGATGATTCGCCCTTTCTGTAAGGAGCAATCGGCAAAACTTCGTCAGTCGTGAGGCGGATCGCATAGTGCGAGCGGGTCGTTGTCCCGAAAGTAATCTGCTGCTGATTCAGGAATATTCCGGAAGATGGCGCCGATCTTCCGCAAAAAGAAAAACGCCGTGGCCAAAGCCACGGCGTTCTGGTGAGCTGCGCGGCGATTAAACCAGCGCTGGGGCGTGGACCTTGTCGTGCCAGGAACTCGCGGCCCGGAGCGCCTTGTTGACGTTCTCGATGTTCTCGACGCCCTTGGTATTGAGCCAGTCCTCGAAGGCCTTTGCGCCCTGCTTCGCATAGACGGCGATGCCGTCTTTCCAGGTGGCGCGGCCGCAGAGCACGCCGTTGAAGCTGGCGCCGGACTCGGCAGCCAGTTCGAGCGTCTCGATGAAAACCGGATTGGAAACGCCGGCGGAGAGGTAGATGAACGGCTTGTGCGTTGAAGAAGCGGCGAGGCGGAAATGCTCGAGTGCCTCGGCGCGGGTGTAGGCCTGCTCGCCCTTGAAGGCGCGGGTGCCGGCGACGAACTCCATCTGGATGGGCACTTCGACCTTCAGGACATCGACGCCGTAGCGCTCCTTGCCGAACTCCTCCATCGAGCCGGTAACGATATCCGGCTTGCGCTTCGCATACGCCACGCTCTTCTCGTCCTCGCCGTGGACAGCGTAGCCGACGGTTTCGAGGAAGAACGGGATGTCATGAGCGCGGCACTCGTCGCCGATGCGCTCCACCCATGCATGCTTGTGGTCGTTGATGTGCGTCTTCTCGAAGGGAGTGTAGTAGAGCAGGATCTTGATGCAGTCGGCGCCGGCTTCCTTCAGGCGGCGGACGCTCCACACATCGAGCAGATCGGGCAGGCGGCCGGGGAGAGCGGCATCGTAGCCGGTCTTCTCATAGGCGAGCAGCAGGCCTTTGCCGTTGCGACGCTTTGCGGCAGGCAGGCCAAACTCGGGATCCAGCAGGATCGCCGAGGCATGCTTCGTGAGAACTTCGGTGACCAGCTCCTTGAATTCGACAAGGGCGGAGTCGGGAACGTCGGCGACTCCCTTCTCCTTCGCCAGCGATTTCTTCAGCGACCCACGCTGATCCATGGCGGCAGCGGCAATCACGCCGCGCGCATCCGATACGGCTTTCAGTCCGGCCAGTTTCCCGGGTGTCAATGATGTGGACATAACTCTCTCCTGCGCTCCCAAAAATGATGAAAACTGTCTCCAGCTAGATTTTACCGTGGCAAAGGAACGCCTGGACACATGGCGGAAGTAACGTAAGGCCGTCGCGGGTGCGGGCAGCCTGACTGTTAGCCGATCGCGGCTCGCTGCAACTCGTGGAGCTGGCGAACGCCGGCTTCGGCGTAATCCATCATTTCGAGCAGGCGCGCTCGCGGGAATGCCTGCCGCTCAGCTGTGGCCTGCACTTCCACCAGGCCGCCGTCCTCGGTCATCACAAGGTTCATGTCGACCTCGGCCTGCGAGTCTTCCTCATACGCCAGATCCAGCAGCACTGTGCCCTCCACAATGCCGACGCTGGTGGCGGCGACGAGTTGCTTCAGCGGGGAGGCCTTCAGGGCTCCGGTAGACACCATGCGTCTGAAGGCGATGGAAAGCGCGGCGCAGGCGCCCGTAATAGCCGCGGTGCGCGTGCCTCCGTCGGCCTGGAGGACATCGCAGTCGAGGATCACGGTGCGCTCGCCCAGGGCCTGCATGTCGACTACGGCGCGGAGCGAGCGGCCGATGAGCCGCTGGATCTCGTGGGTGCGGCCGCCGACCCTGCCTCGTTCCGATTCGCGGGGCGTGCGGGTCAGCGTGGCGCGGGGCAGCATGCCGTATTCCGCCGTTACCCATCCCCGGCCGCTGTTACGCAGCCAGGCCGGAACGCCCTGTTCGATGGTCGCGTTGCAGAGCACGCGAGTGTGGCCCACCTCGATGAGAACGGAGCCCTCGGAGACCTGCACGTAACCGGGGGTCATGCGGACGGGGCGCATCTGCTCCGGGCTGCGGCCCTCGGCGCGAAAGAAGCTTTGCGTCATGGCGCCATTGTACGTTCCCGGATTGGCCCGGTGGGGGCAGTCGCGATGCTCCTGGACGCCGGTGTGTGAGGCATCTCGGCAGCCGAAAAGCGAGCAGTGCCAGGAAAAAAGTTTGCTGTGCCAGGAAAATTCGCTACAGAAACTCCGGTGCGCCCTTTCGTAACGAAGCGGCCGAAGTCATGCCGTTGCCGCGGTTTGCGAATTGCGCAGAAATTGGCCCCATAACTGTTACAATTCCGGTGCTCTTGCTGTCCTCCCCCGTGTCTGAGCCGTACGAAAGGAAAGCTAATGCAGGAACGTGCTCTCGCGTCGTGGACCCCCTTCTCCTCCCTTCCCCAGCCTCTTGATGATTCGCAATTGAGCATCGGCGCAGAGAGTGCATCCTATCGTTTCAGTGGCAGCATGGCGGGCCTGGGACATGACCTCAGTAACGTCGTGACGGCTCTTCAGCTCTGTGCGGATCTCATCGGCGAGCCCGGAGTACTCACACCGGCGCATGCGCATCTTGCCCGAGAGCTGAGCGCGGTCGTGAAGGCCGCGGAACGCCTGACGCGCGAAGCCCGCGGCGACACACGCAGTGCTCCCGAGTTCCGCACAACATCCGAACCCGAAGCTCGGATCGAGAACCTGGGCGGCGCGGTGCGCAATCTCTGGCCTCTGCTGGCCGCGGTCGCCGGTCGTCGTGTGGATGTTCAGATTGCGTGGATGCCTTGTCCAGGCGAGCTGCAGTTCAGCGAGGAGAACCTTTCGCGCGTGCTGGTGAACCTGGTACGCAACGCAGCGGACGCGATGCCGTCCGGAGGCTGGGTTCGCATCACGGTGCAGCGCGGCAACCGGGTGCTTTCGTCTGCAGAAACGCGCACGGCCGGCGATTTCATTCCCAGACCGGCGAACCGTCGCACTGCTTTGCTAACAGTCGAAGACAACGGCGAAGGCATTGACCCTGCGCTGCTGGAGTACGTCTTCGAACCGGGATTCTCGACGCGCCGCGGCGATGACAGCTCTCCTGAAAACGCTCATCGCGGACTGGGTCTGAGTGTCGTGCGTCAGCTCGTCGAAGCAGCCGGCGGAGTGGTCACCGCGCAGAATCGTCCTGCCGGCGGCGCACGCTTCCTGATCGAGCTACCCCTGACCAACGTAACCCCCTGCATCCGCCCGGAACACGTTTCGCATGGTGCTTCCGACGCCTTCTAGTGTCAGGATGAGACAGAACAAGTACCACGTGTTCCTACGGACCTCTCATGTTGCTGCCGCAGGATTCTGTCTCGTTCCATGTGCTGGTCGCGGATGGAGACCCTTCCATTCGCAAAGCCTGCTGCTCGATTGCCGCCCGTGAGGGCATTGTCGCGCATGAAATCGAACACCCCGCCTCGGCGCGGAGTTTTCTGCTCGCTAAGGGCGCAGATGCCGTTCTGATCGACGAGGCGATCGCCACCGGCGACGGCTTCGCGCTGATGGAAGAATTGCGCGAGCTGCGGCCGGAGATCGCGGTCGTCTGGATGACTTCGGCGTCAACCGTACAGCTGGCCGTCGACGCGATGCGCTATGGCGCAAGCGATTATTTGATCAAACCATTCTCGGCGGAGGAACTCGCGGCCGCCTTGCGGCGCCTCGCCAGCCGCCGCCGCCTCGATGCGGCGAGCCGCGAGCTGCGCGAACGGCTGCGGAGCGGATATGGCCTCGGAGGCATGCTGGGGCAGAGTCCGGAAATGGAGAAGCTCTTCCGGATTGTCTCCCGCGTCGCGCGCAGCGCGCACCCGGTACTCATTGAGGGAGAGCTCGGAACCGGCAAGGAAATGATCGCCCGCGCCATTCACGCCAATGGGCCGGCGGCCGGCCAGCCCTTCATTGTGGTCGATTGCGCATCCGTGGCGCGAGACCGCATCGAGGGCGAGCTCTTTGGCTACAGCAAAGGAGCCATCCCCGGAGCGTTGCGAGCCGACGACGGCGTGCTGGCGAGCGCGGGGAATGGCACGGTTCTTCTCGACGAGGTCGGCGAGCTCCCGCCTGATGTGCAGGCGAAGCTGCTGCGTGCCCTGCAGGACAAGGAGGTGTGCCCAGTCGGAGCCGACGACGCGGTATCCATCGATGCGCGCGTGCTCGCCGCGAGCCACCATGAGCTTCAGCCGATGGTCGAGCAAGGCAAGTTCCGGCGCGACCTGTATCAGCGCCTCGGAGTCGTGAAGCTGACACTGCCGCCGCTGCGCGAACGGGGCGAGGATATTCCGCTGCTGGCGGCTCATTTTCTGGAACGAAACAGCCGCGAGATGCGAAGGGCCTTCCGTCTGAGCGCGGAAACGTTGGCGTACCTCACGGAATATCCATGGCCGGAAAATGTGCGGGAACTATCGAACGCCATCGATCGCGCCTGCAGCCTGTCGTCAGGCGAAGTGATCGAGATGGGAGAAATGACGACCGCGATCAAGGATTCCTGGATGCACGCGAATATCGTTCGCCGCCACCCCGCCGAGCCGGCCGAGGCTCCCGTGGTTGAAACCCTGGCGGAAATGGAAAAGCGCGCCATCCTGACGACTCTGGACCAGGTAAAAGGCGACAAGATGCTCGCGGCACGGTTGCTCGACATCGGCAAGACCACCCTTTACCGCAAGCTGAAGGAATACGGGGTACAGCTTTGAACGCAAACGCAAGCGAAGCCGCCGTTGTTGCAGCCGTGGCGCGGCGGCGAGTGCTAATCGTAACCATGATCGAGGGGATGGATCAGAAGGCCGAGGAGATCGCTGAACACCTCGGCGTCACTATCGAGATCGCCTCAGGACGAGCGGCGGCGTTGCGCCTGGTGGAGCGGAAGCCCTACTCCGTCGTCGTGCTCGACCAGATGCTCGCCGATACGGATCCGCAGGGCGCTGACCTTTTGTGGACACAGTGCGGCCTCGCGGTTCCCCTGCAGATCAGCCTCCCGATCGCAGGCACCATGCGCCTTGAACGGGACCTGAGGACGGCCCTGGCCCGCCGCGCGCGCGAGCAGGAGCTGGCACGCCTCGCTGCCTCGGCCGCCGTCGACGGGGATATCAGGAATGCGGTGACGGCTTTCCTGCTGGAATCCCGGTTGGCGCTCCAGGAGAACGATATCCCGCCTCAAATCGAGAGCCGGCTGCGAACCATGGCAGGAATCGCCGATCGCCTCCGCACCAATCTCGAGAAGTCCCGCGGAGCATCCCCCGACCGTGGGATGGCGTCAGGTAACCCCCTGAAGTAACCTAAATCCATCATCCGATTACTCTAGTAACCAGACTTGTTGGTGGATCCGGTCCCGATCGTTCTGCACCCGCCAGCTTAAATTTTGGCGTCACCGGCGCATCCTTCGCGTCGGCCGCATCGCCATTCGGAGGAGATGCTCCATGTTACGTGCCGGCCTTACGGCCTTGGTTTGTCTGTCTGTTTCAACAGCACTGGCGCAGCACGCGGTGACGCCGGCGGCTTACAGTTCATCGCTGGAATGGAGCGCCTCTCCGAACGCCTCGCCGGCGGACGGAGCACCGGCTCCGGCTCCTGCCGGCCGCGCCGCAGGGAGCGCTCCAGCGGCTCAGTACACGCCTGCATTTGGCCGATTGGCCATCGGAGCGAAGGTTGGCATGCTGGGCGTGGGTGTCCAGGCTGCGGTGCCTTTGCCCGGCCGCTTCAACCTGAGCGGCGGAGCCAATTTCTTCAGCTACAACGATGCCCTCACCATCGACGGGCTGCACTACAACGCGAACCTGCACCTGCGCTCGGCCGAGGCCAGCCTTGACTGGTTCCCGCTCGGCGGCTTCCACATCAGCCCCGGAGCGCTGTTGTACAACGGCAATCAGGTCACCGGGAACGCGAACGTACCCGGCGGCGAGTTTTTCAAGCTGAACGACGTGAATTACATGAGCAGCACAACGGACCCGGTGAGCGGTACGGGCAGCCTGAAGTTCAACAAAGCGGCGCCGAAGCTGACCGTTGGCTTTGGGAACATGTTGCCCCGCAACGGACGCCACTTCAGCGTCCCGGTGGAACTCGGATTCGCGTACCAGGGCGATCCCAAGGTGTTGCTGAACCTGAAGGGAACGGCGTGCGATCAGAGCGGATTGAATTGCCAGAGTGTCACCAACCCTGAGATTCAGGCCAACATTGCGGGACAGGAGCAGAAGCTGCACAGCGACGTTTCGCCGGCCCGATTCTTCCCGATCTTCTCCGTGGGATTCGCAGCAAACTTCTGAATCCCGTTTTCCTCAAAGGGAAAGGGCGCGCCAACCAGCGCGCCCTTTCATTTTGGGATGAACCCTGCCGCTAGCTGAGCGGCTGACCGTTAGCCGTCATTTGCTGCAGCTGCTGCTGGTCGTACTGCTTGATGCCGTCCGGCAGCGGCGCGTAGTTCAGGGTGCCGGCGGTCGCCTGCCCGTCGGTGATGACGTACTGCACGAACTGCTTCAGCGCAGTGACCTTTGCCTTGTCCGTTCCATCTTTCGGGATGATGAGGAACGTCAGGCCGGAGATCGGGTAAGCATCGGCCGCACTCGATGGCGG